>NZ_JAJBNQ010000005.1:0-132409 GCF_020538025.1 Blautia sp. MSK17_66 | reverse complement strand
TTCTACCTGGCGAATTGCATCTTCTGATCTTTCTAAAAATAAATTTATAATATGTGTATCTTCCATATCACATTTCTCCCCTGTATATTAGTGTTTTTATGCAGATAAATTATTTGCAGTGAGCCATATTAATGTTTTCTATTATATATAACGTATTTTTTTCTGTTTGGTTGCATTTTTTTCTGTTTTTTATAATTTTTTTGTTATCATGATTCCATTTAATCGCAGTTCACTTTCCATGTCTACTGACGCTTCTTATTCTTCCATCTGCAAAAGCTGCATTAAAAGTTACGAAAAACCTACTACCGGGATTATTATGAGACCATCAAAGAACTTCTCTCAGACGAAAAGCAACAGATTTTTTATTCACTTTATATTGCGTTCTGTATGATTGTTAACACTTCTTATGAAGCTACATTACCCATCCGCTTAGTACCCTGTATTACTACAACGCACCGGATTTGACTATATTGCTCACTGGTGATTACCATAGTCGGACTTTCACCGACTGGTGTGCTCCAGCTTTGCTGGGCACGCTTCCACAATACAAAAAGCATTTTTTCCTCTTACTTTTTTGTGTATTCTCTTTACAAAGTCCAGATACTGGGGTATCTTAAAAACAGATGAGAAAATCAATATTGAGGTTTGTGTTATGTGTGATAATTCAAAGAAAAAAGCCCGTTCCATTACTATGACGACGGGCTCTTTGTGGCGTAATCTTTTTCTTTTCAGCATCCCGTTGATGTGCTCTCAGCTTCTCGAAGTCATGTTCAATTTAAGTGATGTGGCTGTCGTTGGAAGATTCGCTGATTATAGGGCACTTGGTGCCGTCGGTTCTACTACCCTGCTGGTAACTTTATTTGTCGGATTTCTGATCGGTATGGGAAGTGGTGTCAATGTCTGTGTTGCACACACACTTGGTGCCAGAGATGAACAGCTCACCATAGAAAACGTACATACGTCCCTTTTGCTCTGTGCATTGATGGGACTGCTGATGGGAACTGTCTGTTTCTTCTTTTCAGAATGGATGCTCATGCTTTTGCACACCAAGGATGATCTGCTCCAACAGGCAACGCTTTATCTTAAGATCTATGCGTTCGGACTTCCTGCAATGGGAATCTATAACTTCGGCAACGGCGTTTTAAGTGCCCGGGGAGAAACCCGGCGTCCGCTTTATTATCTCGCATTTGCAGGTGTTCTGAATGTTATTCTGAACCTGTTTTTTGTCATTGTTCTTCATATGGCTGCTGCCGGAGTTGCGGCCGCCAGTGCCATTGCACAATATGTCTCTGCTGCCCTTATCATGAACCATCTTTTTCGACGCAGGGATGAATGTCATGTCAGCTTAAAGAAGATCCGGTTACACAAAAACATTGCGGTTTCAATTCTGATGATCGGAATTCCGGCCGGGATCCAGAATGCGATTTTTGCGATTGCCAATCTGTTTGTACAGGTCGGCGTCAACTCTTTTGATACGGTTATGGTTTCCGGAAGTGCGGCCGCTACAAATGCAGACACACTGATCTTTAATGTCATGTATGCCTTTTACACCGGATGCTCCAGTTTCATCAGTCAGAATTTCGGTGCAGGTAATAAAAAAAGAATACTCCAGAGTTATTTTATAAGTCTGTTTTATGCTTTTACTGCCGGCGCCATACTTGGTCTTCTGCTGTTTCTTTTTGGGCATCAGTTCCTTTCTCTGTTTGCCACCGATGAAGCAGTCATCGAAGCGGGGATGCAGAGGATCCGCATCATGTCTTTTTCTTATGCTGTGTCCGCTTTTATGGACGCTTCACTTGCAGCATCACGCGGAATCGGAAAGACCATTGTACCGACGATCATTATCATTCTTGGTTCCTGTGTTTTTCGAATTGTATGGGTCTATACCGTTTTTGTTTATTTCCATACTATCCCGGGATTATATCTTCTTTACTTTTTTTCCTGGGTCATCACGGCCATCGCGGAAATCATTTACTTTGCTGTCAGCTACCGGAAGCTCACCATCCGGTAGCTGCTTTTTTATTTTCTGCTTCCATAAGCTGTCACAAACTGTTAAATTATTATCATTTTTCAAAATTTAATTGTTTTTTTATTGCTTTTATTGATGAATTATGTATAATAATCTCTATGAGAAGTCGGAGTGTTCCACTTCTTAGAGGTTAAAGCAGCCAGCATATAGATGGCTCCAATAAAGAAGAGAGGTAAATGTAAGATGGCAAAAATCGATTTAACTAAGTATGGCATCACAGGTACAACAGAAGTTGTATACAATCCTTCTTATGAAGTATTATTCGAGGAAGAGACTAAAGCAGGTCTTGAAGGCTTCGAAGTAGGACAGGAAACAGAACTTGGCGCTGTTAACGTTATGACAGGTATCTATACAGGACGTTCTCCTAAAGATAAATTCATCGTTATGGATGAGAACTCCAAAGATACCGTTTGGTGGACTTCTGATGAATACAAGAATGACAACCATCCTGCAACACAGGAAGCTTGGGCAGCTTGTAAAGAACTTGCTCAGAAAGAACTTTCCAACAAGAAACTTTTCGTAGTTGACGCATTCTGCGGTGCTAACGCTGATACTCGTATGGCTATCCGTTTCATCGTTGAAGTTGCATGGCAGGCACACTTTGTTACAAACATGTTCATCCAGCCAACAGCTGAAGAACTTGAGACATTTGAGCCAGATTTCGTTGTATACAATGCTTCCAAAGCAAAAGTTGAAAACTACAAAGAACTTGGCCTCAACTCTGAAACAGCTGTAATGTTCAACATTACATCCAAAGAGCAGGTTATCATCAACACATGGTACGGCGGAGAAATGAAGAAAGGTATGTTCTCTATGATGAACTACTTCCTTCCACTGAAAGGCATCGCAGCTATGCACTGCTCTGCTAACACAGACATGAATGGCGAAAACACAGCTATCTTCTTCGGACTTTCCGGAACAGGTAAAACAACTCTTTCCACAGACCCGAAACGTCTCCTGATCGGTGATGACGAGCACGGCTGGGATGACAACGGTGTATTCAACTTTGAAGGCGGATGCTATGCTAAGGTTATCAACCTTGACAAAGACTCTGAGCCGGACATCTACAATGCAATCAAACGTAACGCTCTTCTTGAGAACGTAACAGTTGATGCAAACGGAAAGATTGACTTCAACGATAAGAGCGTAACAGAGAACACTCGTGTTTCCTATCCGATCGACCACATCGAAAAAATCGTTCGCCCGATCTCCTCTGCACCGGCAGCTAAGAACGTAATCTTCCTGTCCGCAGATGCATTTGGCGTACTTCCTCCAGTATCTATCCTGACAGAAGCTCAGACACAGTACTACTTCCTGTCCGGATTCACAGCAAAACTTGCTGGTACAGAGCGTGGAATCACAGAGCCTACACCTACATTCTCAGCTTGCTTCGGCCAGGCATTCCTGGAACTGCACCCAACAAAATATGCAGAAGAGCTTGTTAAGAAAATGGAACAGAGCGGAGCAAAAGCTTACCTCGTTAACACAGGATGGAATGGAACAGGCAAACGTATCTCCATTAAAGACACTCGTGGTATCATCGATGCTATCCTCAACGGAGATATCAACAACGCTCCTACCAAGACAATTCCATACTTCAACTTTGAAGTTCCTACAGAACTTACAGGCGTTGATACAGGAATCCTTGACCCACGTGACACATACGCAGATGCTGCTCAGTGGGAAGAAAAAGCAAAAGATCTTGCTGCAAGATTCATCAAGAACTTCGCTAAATATGAAGGAAATGAAGCTGGTAAAGCACTTGTTGCTGCTGGTCCTCAGTTATAATTTCATAACCATTAGCAAAACCCAGGGGCTGCCGTTTATCGACAGCCCCATGCTTTTTTTTATCATAAATACTATGAAACGAGATGATTAGACATGAGTTGGTATAACGAAGCTATTTTTTATCATATTTATCCTTTAGGCCTTGCGGGTGCTCCAAATCAGAATGATTACAGCGAACCTGTGCACCGTCTGAATACTCTTCTTCCCTGGATTGATCACATCAAAGAAATCGGATGTACTGCTCTGTACATTGGTCCACTTTTTGAAAGTGTCGGACACGGATATGAAACCACAGATTATAAGAAACTGGATTCCCGTCTTGGAACCAACGAAGATCTGACTGCCTTTGTAAAGGCATGTCATGAAAAAAACATCAAAGTTATTTTTGACGGCGTATTCAACCACACCGGCCGTGATTTCTTCGCTTTCAAAGATATCCAGCAGAATCGTGAACATTCCAGATATCTTAACTGGTACTGTAACGTTAATTTCTGGGGAAACAACGAATATAATGACGGATTTTCCTATGATAACTGGGGAGGATATAATCTTCTTGTCAAGTTAAATCAGAGAAATCCTGAAGTACAGAATTATATCTGTGATGTGATCCGCTACTGGGTTTCTGAGTTTGATGTCGACGGAATCCGTCTGGATGCTGCCGATGTCCTTGACTTTGATTTCATGCGTGCCCTTCGCCGTACTGCCGAGGAAGTCAAACCTGACTTCTGGCTGATGGGTGAAGTTATTCATGGTGATTACAGCCGCTGGGTAAATGGAGAGACTCTTCACAGTGTTACAAACTACGCGCTTCACAAAGCTCTTTACAGCGGACATAATGACCACAACTATTTTGAGATTGCTCATACCGTGAAATATCTCCAGAATATGGGAAATCTCGATCTTTACAACTTCGTAGACAATCATGATGTAGAACGAATCTATACTAAGCTGTCCAATAAAGCGCATTTCAACCCAGTTCATGTACTTCTTTATACTCTTCCCGGAGTTCCAAGTATCTATTATGGCTCTGAGTTCGGAATTGAAGGACGCAAGGAACGATCTTCTGATGATAGTCTGAGACCTGCCCTGGAGCTTAAGGACTATGCAGATGCAGTAAAGACTAATTCCTGCACGGCCCTGATTTCTGCACTTGGAAAGATCAGACAGAACACTCCTGCCTTAAGTTACGGAAGCTATGCAGAACTTATGCTTACAAACCGTCAGTTTGCATTTGCACGTGATCTTGATGGCATCCGCGTGATCGTCACCGTAAATAACGATGACAATGATGCCGGAATGAATCTTCCTGCCGGAAATGCAGCCGAATATGTCGGAACACTTACCGGACAGAAAGTTTCTGTAGAAAATGGCCGAATCAATGTGACACTTCATGGAAACAGCGGCGAAATCTGGGTGCCTGCCTGTGAGATGCCTGAATATACCCCTGTACAGATTAAAGAGACTGCTTCCAGACCAGTTATTCCAATTTCCGAACCGACATCTGAACAGGCAGAAGCAGAGGAAACTGTAACTGATATTTCTTCTGCTGAAGAAGTATCTTCCGTTGAAGAAACTGTACAGGAAGCATCAGAAACTGCTGCGGTCTCTGCATCCGATGAAAATGCCAAAGAAAAAGAACCTGTAAAGGTTGATCCGAACAAATCTCCGGAAGACATGACTGTAGAAGAATTGCAGGCGTCCATTCTTTCCAGAATGGCAAACAATGGACCTGTTACCGATCAGATGAAAAAGACTGTCTATGATAATATCTGGCATGATTCTCTTGTAAACTGGCTTAAAAGTTTTCACTGATCTTTCCCGGGAATTACAGTCATAAGAACAAAAAACCGACGTATTTTACTAAAAACAAAACAGGGTACTGTGTATTCTTTACACAGCCCCTGTTTTTATGTTACTGTATTATCTACTCAAATAATTTCTTTACCATCTCAGCATCAAAAGTTACGGATGCCACCTTATTTACTTCTATCTGATACAGTGCATGCGCCGCAATGTGTTCCGCCGCCTGTTCCAGATCACGGATTCCTGTCGTATCCGCAAAGTGCTCGATCACTGCATCCAGTCCATCCGGTGCGATCACACACTCCTCCTCTCTCAGATTCATTCTCTTTAAAACTTTCGGAAGAGCAAATCTGGAGAATATCACCTTTTTCTCTTCCGCTGTATAATCCGGAAGTTCAATGACCGCAAAGCGGGACATCAGCGGTGCACTGATCTGTGCCTTATCATTCGCTGTTGCAATTGGATAGACACCAACTGTCGGAACCATACATTCCATATAGTTGTCTGTAAATCCCAGATTATCCAGAAGTGTGAGAAGTACATCTGCCGGATTTCCATTTCCCTTTCCATTCGTTGCTTTATCCAGTTCGTTAATGATGAATACCAGATTAGATTCACCAGCCATGGAAAATGCCTCCATGATAATTCCCGGTTTTGCATTGGCATATACACGAGAACTTCCTGTCAGCTGTTCCGGATCATTGATGGAACTCATATCCAGAGTTGTCCACGGAAGTTTCAGAATACGTGCCACGGCATATGCGATCTGAGATTTACCGGTTCCAGCCGGGCCTACAAGAAGAAGGCCATAAGCTGGCAGTGTATGAGTACGGTTGATCTGAATGATCATCTCAATGATTCTCTGTTTTACTTTCTCCATTCCGTAAAGTTCTTCATCCAGGATACGGCGTGCCTCCACAGGATCAATCGATTCAAAATAATCATTCTTCCACTGAATGTTCATCATGATAGACAGTGCTCTCTGTGCATGTCGCCTTTCTTCCTGAGATACCTCATGAGAACGGGCTACTGCAAGATTTCTTCTCGCCCAGAGCCGAATATTGTCCGGCATGGTTCTTCCTGCGCAGGTCATAAAGTCTGTAATGCTCTGGATACTGGTGAGCTTCATATTATCTCCATCTTCACCTTCATCTTCATTTTCGGGAAGTTCTGTCGGCGCATTGCTTGCAAGAAGACGTTCGATCATAAACTGCAGAAATCCATCCTCTGCCGAGAGCTTAGTTCCGCCACCGAAGGCTGTCTCTCGAATCTTATAGACTGCATATCCATCCTCTGTATTCTGTCCGGATAATCGTACACTTATATGGTTTTCTCCAAGCCATTTCACAAGACTTACAAAACGGGCATCTATCTTGAGAATGTCTGCCGGAAATACGCCATCCTCTTCTTTAAATTCAAAAGAAGATTTCTGATTCGGATTTGAAAACACGCCACAGGAATGATGCTTCCACCGGCGGCTGGTGTTATCCAGTACAAGGATCGGCTTCTGTGGTGACGGGTTTGTTTCATTGGAGCGGAATACTGTATAAGTACATTCCGGATCTTTTTTCTCTGTTGTTGTGTTGCTGAAATCAAATACAGGCATACTGTTGTCCTCCTTTATCTCGCTGATAGTATCTTGTCTCAGTCAAGCTTAAGCCCTGCCAGAGCCTGGGCAAATGCATTGTTTACCGGTTCATTTGCTTCTTTTTGCTGCTGTTTCAGATATCTCTGAACATCTCGTTTTTTTACACCTGCGCCCTCTTTCTCGCGTCTTGCCTGGAAAGAAGACAGTTTTTCTTTATATCCGCAGGCACATACAAAGGTTTCTTCTTTTCCTTTGACCAGCATTTCCATACGCTTATGACACTTCGGGCAGCGTGCATTTGTAGTTCGGGAAATTGTTTCCCGGTATCCACATTCTCTGTCCTGACACACAAGCATCTTGCTGTTCTTTCCATTGACTGCGAGAAGACGTTTTCCGCAGTTCGGGCAGACTTTATTCGTCAGATTATCATGTCGGAAGGTTCCCTGTCCTGTTTTTATCTCACTGACGATCTCATTCGTATATTCACGGATATCACTTAAAAACGTATCCTGTCTTAATTTTCCTTTCGAAATATCAGAAAGCTTCTTTTCCCAGTCTGCTGTCAGCTCCGGTTTCTTTAAGTCCTCCGGCACTAATTCCAGAAGCTGTTTTGCCTTGGAAGTCAGATAAATCTCATTTCCCTTCTTTTCCATCATGAAACTGTGGAACAACTTCTCTATGATGTCTGCTCTGGTAGCCACCGTTCCAAGTCCGCCTGTCTCTCCCAGAGTCTTTGCGGCCTGCTTATCCTTTGTGGACAAATATTTCACTGGATTCTCCATTGCTGCAAGGAGCGTTGCTTCTGTAAAACGTGCCGGTGCCTTTGTCTTTCCGGAATTCATGTGTACCTGTGTGATACGAAGTTTCTGGCCTTTTTCAAAGACCGGCAGCTTCTGATCCTTAAGTTTCTCCTCTTCTGTCTCTTCATCTTCCTGGAAATTATCTTCGTAAACTTCTTTCCAGCCTGCACGCAGAACCGTCTTTCCATTTGCGGCAAAGATATATCCCTCTGCCTGTCCTTCCATTGCAGTCTGTTCATATTCAAACGGAGGATAGAGAACACTTAAGAAACGTCTCACTACCATATCATAAATCTTGCGTTCTTCGTTTGTCATATGATCCAACTGCACAAACTGCTCTGTCGGAATGATCGCATGATGGTCACTGACCTTCTTATCGTCCACAAAACTTCCATTTGTATGAATTGGCTTACTGAGCAATGCACCTGCCAGTTTGCGGTATGGTCCTGTTCCGCAGGCTTTGAGTCTTTCTTTAATAGTCGGAACCACATCTTTTCCGATATAACGGGAATCGGTTCTTGGATAAGTCAGAACCTTGTGGTTCTCATAAAGTCTCTGCATAATATTCAGTGTTTCCTTGGCAGAGAATCCATATTTCTGGTTGGCCTCCCTCTGAAGGGTTGTCAGATCATAGAGTCCCGGTGCCATTGTCTTCTTTGGCTTTTTGACAACTGAAGTGATCTCCATCTGTCCGTTCTGCACTGTTCTTTGGATTTCTTCTGCCTTTTCTTTCTGGAAGGTGCGGAAGCTTCCGCTTCTGGTATCTTTCCAGGTCCACTGAACTTCCCCTGCCTGCACAGAGATTCCAAAATAATCCTTTGGTTTAAAGTTTCGGATTTCTTCTTCTCTCATTGCTATGATTGCAAGTGTCGGGGTCTGCACACGTCCGCAGGAAAGCTGTGCATTATATTTACAGGTAAGTGCCCGTGTTCCGTTGATTCCCACCAGCCAGTCTGCTTCCGCTCTCGCAACCGCAGCTCTGTACAGATTGTTGTACTCTTTTCCATCCTTAAGATTCTGGAATCCGTCCCTGATCGCCTTATCGGTTACAGAGGAAATCCACAGTCGCCGGATTGGTTTGCGGCATCCTGCTTTGTCCAGTATCCATCTCGCAACAAGTTCTCCCTCTCTCCCGGCATCTGTCGCTATGATGATGTCTCCAATGTCTTTTCGGAAAAGCTGTGTCTTTACAGCCTGATATTGTTTGGATGTCTGACGGATGACGACCAGTTTCATTTTGTCCGGCATCACAGGAAGGGTCTGCATCTCCCATTTCATATACTTCTTGTCGTACTCTTCAGGATCAGCCAGTGTGATCAGATGTCCCAGTGCCCAGGTCACTGCGTAATCCTTCCCTTCCAGAACTCCGTTTCCCTTTTGATTACAATGGAGAACCCTTGCAATATCTCTTGCAACAGACGGTTTCTCCGCGATTACCAATGATTTCATTTATTCAAAATCCTCTCAGAAGTTTTTTCTGGTATTGAGTATAGCATATAAATTCTGTTTTGAACAAGAAAAAAGGAAGATTTTCATCCTCCCTTTCCATCCTGCTGTTCATTTCATTTGCCTATTTTGTATCCTACACCTCGAACCGTTTCGATCAGATCCCCCGCACTCCCAAGTTTCTGCCGTAAGGTTCGGATATGTACATCCACAGTCCTGCTTTCACCATCAAACTCATATCCCCAGATCTGATTCAGAAGCTGTGTCCTGGAAAGTACCATTCCACTGTTTTTCAATAACAGACACAGCATCTCGTACTCCTTCAAAGTCAGACTGACCGGTTCCTGATCCACCATCACAACATGCTTCATCGGAGATACATAGAGATTTTCCAGGCGATATTCCTCTGCTCCTTTATCTTCAGCACGCCTCAGTGCTGCCTTTATCCTGGAGATCAGTTCCATCATTCGAAACGGTTTTGGAATATAATCATCAGCTCCACTGTCCAGTCCCATCACAACATCATACTCACTGCCCTTTGCAGTCAGCATAATAATTGGAAGCTTTCTGGTGTCAGGTCTTGTACGGAGCTTCTTGAGTATGGAAATTCCATCCTCCTCCGGAAGCATGACATCCAGCAATATCAGCGAAGGGATCTCTTTATCCAGTTCCTTCCAGAATTGAGACGGACGTTCAAAGCCCTTTGCCTCCATTCCCTGACTCTTTAATGTATATACTACAAGTTCACGGATACTCTCGTCATCCTCTACTAAATAAATCATCCTTTTTTACCTCTCTGTTTTCAATCTTTCCCAAGTATACGTGGACTTCGTAAAATTTTTAGTCTTTTCACTGTTAAATCTTTGTAAAGGTAAAACCGGATTGTAAAATTCCAGAAACAATGCTATCATAAAAAAAGAATCATTTTGGAGGATATTATGTACTATTTTATCGTTAATCCCAATTCCCGTTCGGGGAAAGGTGAACTTATATGGAAAGAACTTCGACAGGTTCTCAGGCAGAAACACATTTCTTACAAAGCAGTTTTTACCAAATATCGCGGTCATGCTGTGAAACTTGCCGCAGCCCTTACAGAAAAGGCTTCTCCGGATCGTCCTCTCTGTCTGATCGCCGTGGGTGGTGATGGTACGATCCAGGAGGCTCTTTCCGGTGTCAAAGATCTGACAAATATCTATTTCGGCTATATTCCCACAGGTTCCGGAAACGACTTCTGCCGCAGCATGAAGCTTCCCCAGGATCCTCATGAGGCATTGGATTGTATTCTTAAGAAAAAGCACATCGCATTCGTAGATGTCCCTGTAATCTCTATTAAGGGGCACAAAAGCCGCTTTGCGATCAGCTGTGGGATCGGATTTGATGCAGCAGTATGTCACGAGGTCAGTGTGACCCCTATGAAAAAGGTTCTCAATCATATTGGTCTCGGCAAACTTGTATATCTCTTTGTCGCTCTGAAACAACTGTTGTTTATGAGACCGGTTCCTGTGACACTTCGAATGGATGAAGAACGAATTTATCCTTTTCAGAAGGTATATTTTGCTGCGGTCATGAATCAGAAATACGAGGGCGGTGGATTCAAATTCTGTCCCGCTGCCGATCCATCCGACGGATATCTTGATGTAATCGTGGTTGACGGGCTTAGTAAACTTAAGGTTCTATGCTGTCTTCCAACTGCTTTTTTTGGTAAACATACGCAATTCACCGGAATTCATATTTTCCGCTGCAAGAATGTTGAAGTTTTCAGTTCTGTCCCTCTTGCTGTACATAAAGACGGTGAATCCGCCGGAATCCAGGAAACATTTTCTGTTTCTGTCGATAAAGAACCCGTAAAGATCATTCTTCCATAATAATGAAATAACGAAAGGCTTCCGGCAAAATTTTCTCTCATTCTGCCGAAAGCCTTTCTTATATATTGCTTGTTTCAGTTAAATCCATAAAATTTCTGACATACCTTATAGGCAGCCACGAACATTTTTCTTCCGCTTTTTCCCGGAAGGTTTGCAGCACGTCCCAGAATGCTGTAACGAAGTTTGTGATACAGCCAACGATCCTGTTCCCGGATATATTCCATAAGTTCTTTTTTCTTGTCCAGTGCTTCCTGGGTTCCGGCACGCACCAGCATGATGGAAGAAACGGTTGTAATGATATCCAGATAGCTGAGCATATATTTCTTCAGATGTTTATTATTGAACTGACATCTGTGGAATGCATCTGCCATCAGCTTGTTTACTCTGATCTGCTGATCGATTCTTCTGATCATGACTTTTTCGTTTACTGACTGATCATCTCTTCCGATAAAATAACGATAAAAATTCACATCCAGATAATACATATTTTTGACATATGGAAGTGGCTCAAATGCAAACAGATTATCTACATAGAATGTATGTTTCGGAAGCTCCAGTCCACATTCGTGAAGTAATTTGGTTCGGTAGATCATCGAATGCATCAGGAGATATTTTCCCCTTGACATATGCACACTGTTCCATTCAAAAATTTCATTTACAGGAAGACAATGTCTGTACTGCATAACTTTCTTTCTGTCTGCTCCCTGCTTTTCATATACAAAATTGCTGATCAGAAGATCTACTGTCTTTGGTCCGCGGATCAGTTCTTCCAGCGTTTTAAGAATCTGGTGATATGCCTCCTCATTTACCCAGTCATCACTGTCTACCACTTTAAAATAGAGTCCTGTGGCATTTCGGATACCTGCATTGACCGCCTCTCCATGACCGCCGTTCTCCTGATGGATTGCTTTGACAATTGTCGGATATTTCTCTGCATAGGCATCTGCAATCTCTGCAGTGCGGTCAGAGGATCCGTCATTCACAACCAGGATCTCAACATCTTCTCCTCCTACAAGAAGAGATTCTATACATTTCTCCATATATGCTTCTGAATTATAACACGGAATTGCAATACTTAAAATTTTCATCGGTATTCCTCCTTTGTGGTTTTCCACGGCTTTTATTCGATATATCTCGTGTATGCACTGAATGCTGATGGAATCGCATATTGTCTGTCTGACTGCTTCCTGCTGACAAAAAGCAGGTTTGCACGGTTATTGTCTTCCAGTGAAGAAACCCTGACTCTGTAGGCTGTCATCCTCCATTCAATATGTGAAAATATATGCTTCGCATCCGGAAGAGGTTCAATATACAGTGGGTCCAGATTCATTTCTCTGATCATTTCCAGTGTTTCCTCTTTTGACAGATGTCCGCTGACATTCGGAAATTCATACAATCCTGCCAGGAGTCCCCTCGATGGGCGTCTGCGGATTGCCGTCTTCTCTCCATCCTGAATCACCAGAATTGTTCTGTCTTCCAGTTTTCTGTCTTTCTTCTGGGTCTTTACAGGAAAATGATCGATCGTCCCATGTCTCATAGCTTTACAGGCAAATGACACCGGACATATCTCACAGTTCGCTTCTCCATTCGGCACGCAGACAACCGCTCCCAGTTCCATGAGAGCCTGGTTGAAATCACCCGGAGATTCCTCTGGCATGATTTCTTTAAGCTGCTCTTCAATCTTGTGTTTCACGGACTGCTTAAGAATGTCCCCATCGTTCTCTGTAATTCTGGTTATCACACGAAGTACATTTCCGTCCACCGCCGGAACCGGAATATCGTATGCGATGGATGCGATCGCACCCGCTGTATAGCTTCCAATTCCCTTAAGTGAAAGAAGTGCCTCGTATGAAGCCGGCAATACTCCAAGATATTCCTGCATAACCGTCTGTGCTGCAAGCTGCATATTTCGGACACGGTTGTAATATCCAAGTCCTTCCCACAATTTCAAAAGCTTCTCCTCCGGACATTCAGCCAGTGCTTCCACATCCGGAAGTTCTTCAATAAATCTTTGAAAATACGGCTTTACTGCCTCTACCCTGGTCTGCTGCAGCATGATCTCAGACACCCAGGTATAATAGGCATTATGTCTGTCTCTCCACGGAAGGCTTCTCTTATTCTGTCTGTACCATTGCGTCAATGGAATTACAATATCATTCAGCATTTTTTCATCCTGTCTGGTCTTTTCTTATATGCCGTATTAGTATAACATAAATCCAGCCAAAAGACAGTTGATTTTTTGAATTTTACCATATAGAATAGAAGTCAGCTTAACAATAACTATATTTCATTTTTCCTGAAAGGACTCTATTATGGACAGTATTATTTTTGATGTTGACGGAACCTTATGGAATTCTACAGCAATCATAGCAAAAACATGGAAACGTTATCTCAGCGAAGAAGAACATTTGGATATTCCTCTGACTGCTGAGCTTCTTTCTTCTATGTTCGGGCGGCCACTCCCTGATATTGCCCGTCAGATTTTTCCGAATGTTTCCGAGACGGAACAGCTTCGTCTGATAGACAGCTGCTGTCAGGCAGAACATATAGCACTTCTTGCAGAATGCGCTCCTCTTTACGAGGATCTGGAAAAGACCCTGCAGCTTCTGTCTGAAAAATATTCTCTGTATATAGTAAGCAACTGTGAAGCCGGTTATATTGAGGTCTTTCTTAAGACCACCGGTTTCAGTAAATATTTCAAGGGGCATCTGTGCAATGGTGATAATGGACTGGACAAGGGATCTAATATTGCCCTGATCGCACAGACTTATCATATGAATTCTCCTGTCTATGTCGGTGACACCATGGGTGATTTTCTTTCCTGCCGCAAGGCCGGTGTTCCTTTTGTTTTTGCATCTTACGGTTTTGGCGAGGTTCCTGACCCAGATGCAGTCATTCAGAAACCAATGGACCTTGTTTCTCTTTATTATTAAAACAAATTTTCCTGAAGTAATAACAAGAGCGTGGAAAACTGCCTTCCACGCTCTTGTTCTGTTTATTTATTCTTTTTTGAAATTTTGTCTTTGGTTTCCGGTGTTTTTGTACATTTAAGCTTCACATAGAAGCCCAGACCTACCATGATCACTATCAAAAGTGCGACATAAATAAGTTTCGCCGCCAGGGTCTCTGTATAAGAATCAATAAATGTCATAATACCAATCAGAATGAGTGCCACTCCGGATCCCTTTGACATCTTGTCTTCGTCATACTTTGCTTTGCGAAGCTGTGTATTTCCACCCTTCAGAAAAATCTCTCCATGTCCTGTCAGAAGCAGAATTCCTACGATCAGGGCAGCTCCCGCAAGTAAAAAATCAAATGATCTTCCCATTATTTTCTCCTGTCATTTTTAATAAAAACATACGATTGGAACATCGTACTGAATCAGATCATACAGCACTGCTGCATTCTCCGGCGGAAGATTTATACATCCATGAGAACCGCTTGTCAGATAAATATCACCGCCAAAATCATCTCTCCAGTTCGCATCATGGAATCCGATACCTCCATCAAATGGCATCCAGTATTGTACCGGCTGTTCATAATAATTCGCCGTTCCCTTCTGTCCACCTCTCAGAACATCCGGACTCTTCTTGTAATATAAAGTAAAGATTCCCGCATGTGTCTGACGATCTGCATAACTCATATTTCCGGAAACAAAATCAGATTCAAAAATATCTGCACCATCCTGATAATAGTACATATGCTGTTCGCTTAAATCTACCTCAATGTACGTATTTCCAAGATCATTTACTCCATATGCATTTGCTGTCTGAGCATAAATCGGTTCTCTGGTCGTCTGTGTTCCTGATTGGATTTCCTGACTGAGCTGAGCAGCCTCTGCTGCCTGATCGATCTTCCATCCATATACCGAACTGGAAACATATACAGTTCTTCCACTCGTTGCCTGGAATTCTCTCTCTGTTCCTACTGTGTCATAAGTTGCTGCAAGCTGTGCAACATATTCTGCAACATGCTGCTGGAAAGAATTATCATCCCATATCAGCTGCCCCTTCTCATCAAACTGCAGCCAGTCTTTGATCGTATTTCCGTCAAGTGTCGTACTCTGATCTCCAAATGTATAAGTAATACTTGCCTTCGTGTAGTTGTTGCATGCCTCCAGTGCCGCCTGAAGTTCCGGATCATCCTTGGTTACAGCTGCTGATACATATACCTCAGGTGTATTACTGAAATCTATAGCAGACTCATTGGCCTCCACCGCTGCATTAAGAACCTTGTATGCTTCTTTGATATTAAGCTTGCTGCCCTCTGTTTCCGGCACGATCACAAACGCATTGTTCTGAAAGGCCACATACGCATTCTCAGGTTCTGTCTGATTCTCAGCCTGTGCACAGTTCAGAGATTTCAGCTGTTCCTGAAGAAGAGTCTTATTGTAGCCTACGTTCTCATCTACCGTATAACTCTTCTGTTCATAAAGTCCCTTAACCCACTCATACGGTTTCTGTTTCCTGAGCAGCTGCAGGATTTCTCCTGTGGACATATATTTGTAATCAATATCCTCACCTTTGATCGTCTGCGCAGCCACATCTCTGGATGAAACCTCGATGGAATACTCACTGAGCTTTTCCTTCATAAGCTCTTCTACTTCATAAGCAGTCTTCTGTGAGCAGTCTATCCCATTGATCCAGGTTCCTTCAAAGAAACGATTTGAAAAATAATAGCTGATTCCACCATAGGCACATCCGCCCAGAACTGCTATCATCAGTACTAAAAGTCCAAAAATTCTGAGTCCCTTGTATCCGTGTTTTTTGTTTTGCTTTACATTCTCAGGAACAGGCACCTCCTGATCAATGTCATCCACAGGAACATAAATTACCGGAGCCGGTCTTGCGGATTTGTGTTTGTTTCGGACTATCGGCTTTTCCTCTTCTTCCTCAGGCTCCTCATATATTTCTTCTTCGGAATCCTGTTCGGAAGGACCATTCCATACTATTGTTTTTTCATAGTCTTCCTGGAATTCACCATTATCCTTGCTAACCTCAATAGTTTTGTCAAGATTATCAACGTCTTCCTCTGCTTCTCCAGAATCCTCATAATCAACTACTATGTCATCAAGCTCATCGTCCTCATCATCCAGAATTTTGTCCAATGTTGCATTGATTCTGTCTTCAAAGTTTGTGGTCTCTTCTGCGGTACCTACATCATCTTCCGACAATCTCCCCTTTTTTTCTTCGCTACTCATTTCTATACTCCTCAAATCAACAATGATTTCTGTCATTTCTCACTGCTTCCGTTTTTCGGTAGCGTTTTTATTATAACATACTTCTGCCTTTTTGCATCCTAAATTCTATCTTTTTTTAAGAATTTTCGTAACTCTTCGCAGTAACAAATTTTCCGGTCAACATATTCTTCCCGGAAATCACAGAGACGCCGGATACCTGATTGGTACCCTGCGTCTCTGTTTTTACATATTCAACAAATTTTTGTCTGAACTTGCATATATTTATCTATTATTTCACTATTTCTCAACCAGAAGGCTTTCTCCTGTCATATCTGCCGGCTGCTCCATTCCCATTAACTGGATCAGTGTAGGAATGATATCTGCCAGACATCCGTTCTCTTTCAGAGTGTATTTCGGATCTGCGTTTACAAGAATAAATGGAACCGGGTTTGTTGTATGTGCTGTCCATGGCTCACCTGTCTCATAATCAATAAGCTGTTCAGCATTTCCGTGGTCTGCACAGATAAACATCTGTCCATCTACTTCTTTGAGTGCTTCTACTGCTCTTCCAACACATCCGTCTACTGTCTCAATTGCTTTGACAGCAGCTGCCTGAACGCCAGTATGTCCTACCATATCCGGGTTTGCAAAGTTGATGATGATCACATCATATTTATCGGACTTGATCGCATCTACCAGTTTGTCACATACTTCCGGTGCACTCATCTCTGGCTGGAGATCATAGGTGGCAACCTTTGGAGATTTCACAAGGATTCTGTCCTCACCTTTGTTCGGCTCCTCAACACCACCATTAAAGAAGAAGGTTACATGTGCATATTTCTCAGTTTCAGCAATACGAACCTGAGTCATATCATGTGCTGCAAGATACTCACCAAATGTATTCTTGAGCTGAACCTTATGGAATGCAACCAGCTTGTTCTGAATAGTTTCATCATAATCTGTGAAGCATACATAAGTCAGATCCAGTTTCTTAGCTCTCTCAAATCCCTTGAATTCATCATCACAGAATGCTCTGGTGATCTCACGGGCACGGTCAGGACGGAAGTTAAAGAATACTACAGAATCCTTGTCCTGAATAGTTGCAACTGGTTTGCCGTCTTTCTCAATAACTGTCGGAAGAACAAATTCATCTGTCTTGTCATTATCATAAGAAGTCTGGACTGCTGCAGCTGCATCTGTGCCCTTGACTCCCTCACCTGCTGTCAGTGCTTTGTATGCCAGTTCTACACGATCCCAGCGGTTATCTCTGTCCATTGCATAATAACGTCCGGAAACAACACCAATCTCACCAACACCGATTTCTTTCATCTTGGCTTCCAGCTGCTCGATAAATTCTTTACCGGATGCCGGAGGTGTGTCACGTCCGTCAAGGAAACAGTGTACATAAACTTTTGTAAGACCCTCTCTCTTGGCCATCTCAAGCAGTGCATAGAGATGAGTGTTGTGGCTGTGTACACCGCCGTCGGAAAGAAGTCCCATAAAGTGGATTGCAGAATTATTTTCTTTTGCATTCTTCATTGCTGTAAGAAGTGCTTCATTTTTGAAGAAATCTCCATCATTGATTTCTTTGGTGATTCTGGTAAGTTCCTGATATACGATGCGTCCCGCACCCATATTCATATGTCCTACCTCAGAGTTACCCATCTGTCCATCCGGCAGACCTACTGCAAGTCCACTGGCATTTCCTTTAACAAATGGATATTCCTCCATTAATTTATCCATAACAGGAGTTTTTGCTTCGTAGATTGCATTTCCCTCATGTCTGTCATTCAGACCATAACCATCCAGGATCATTAAAACGGTTGGTTTCTTGCTCATAATATTCTCCTTTATTGTATAAATTTCTCTGTATTCCTGCAGAATACATCTATGTGTTTCTTCCTATTATATAGTACCAAAAATCCAGATTTTTTCAAGGATTTTATCGGAAAATACTATCTATTCACCGTAAACACGAAGCATACTGCTGATCTTGCGTACAGACTCTCTTCCACTCAGTTCTTCCATTGCAGTACGGAAATCTCCCTCACGGACTTTCGCTGTAATTACAACAACCTCGGCACTGCCCGCTTCGCGTGCTGCTTTCTGGATGATCTGTGCCACACTGACTCCATATTTTGCAAATACTGCTGTCATCTCAGCCAGCACACCACAGCGATCCTCTACGATCAGACGCATGAAATAACGATTGTGAGTGTCTGCCATTTTCTTTACAGGGATTTCTTTGTAGCAGGTACATCCGATTCGTCCACAGCAGCCAGCACTGATATTTCTGGCAATATCAAACAGATCTCCTACAACAGCACTTGCAGTCGGCAGTTCTCCTGCTCCACGACCATAGAACATTGCGTTTTCGACTGCATCACCATTTACAAAAACAGCATTGTAAGAATCATTTACACTGGCAAGCGGATGATTACTCGGAATCAGCATCGGGCAGACATATGCCTCGATTCCATCTTCGGTATTCTTTGCCATTCCAAGAAGCTTGATATCACAGCCCATTTCTTTTGCATATTTAATATCTTTGGATGTGATCTTAGTGATTCCCTCCGTATATACATCGTCAAAAACAACTCTGGAGTTAAATGCCACAGAGGAAAGGATTGCTACCTTACGGCCAGCATCAAGACCCTCAATATCTGCAGTCGGATCTGCCTCTGCATAGCCAAGCTCTGTTGCCAGACCCAGTGCATCCTTAAATTCCATACCATCCTGGGTCATCTTAGTAAGAATAAAGTTTGTGGTTCCATTGACGATTCCCATGACTTCAGCCATATGATTGCCGGCCAGACATTCTTTGAGCGGACGGATGATCGGAATTCCACCTGCAACCGCTGCCTCAAAAAGGAAATCTACATGATGTGCTTCCGCTGCATCCAGAAGTTCCTTGCCATGGACAGCGATCAGATCCTTATTTGCAGAAACTACATGCTTTCCTGCATTCAAAGCGGATAAAATATAGGTTCTTGCCGGCTCAATGCCTCCGATCAGTTCAATCACAATATCAATCTCTGGATCATTTACAATATCATCCCAGTTGTTTGTCAGAATCTTTGGATCCTCAACCTTTGATGCTGCCTTTTCCAGATTACGCACCAGGACTTTACTGATCTCTATTTCACTTCCCAGCTTTGGAATCATTTCTTCTTTCTGGCTTTTCAGCACTTTATAAACGCCTGTTCCTACCGTACCCAGACCCAGAAGGGCTGCTCGAATCACTTTTTTTTCCATTGGAATGGACTCCTTTCTCCTCGTCCCTGTTTTCAGGGAATATTGTAACACTATTTTTTAATAGTATGGCAGAAAATGGAATTTGTCAAGCACGGACATTTGTACGCGTCAAAAAAGCCGGATATTTCTTCCCTTACGGTAAGAAATATCCGGCTTTGTAAGCTTATTGTTGATTATTTGTAGCAAACAATCTTTCCGAAGTCTGGTTTGAGGGATGCTCCACCAACAAGACCTCCGTCGATGTCAGCCATAGCAAACAGTTCTGCTGCATTTCCTGCATTTACAGATCCGCCGTACTGGATACGGATAGCTTCTGCTGTATCTGTATCATAGATCTCAGCTACGCACTCACGGATACCCTTGCAGATTTCCTGAGCCTGCTCGCTTGTAGCTGTTTTACCTGTTCCGATAGCCCAGATTGGCTCATAAGCGATAACCATAGTTTTAGCCTGGTCTGCTGTTACATTCTGAAGGCCAACTTTAACCTGCTGACGGATCCAGTCCATTGTGATTCCCTGCTCTCTCTGCTCAAGAGATTCTCCACAGCACATGATCGGTGTAATGCCATGCTCAAATGCTTTGAGGACTTTCTTGTTAACGTCTTCGTTTGTTTCTCCGAAGTAATCTCTTCTCTCAGAATGTCCAAGGATAACATATTTAACACCAGCGTCTACCAGCATAGCCGGAGCGATCTCGCCTGTGTATGCACCTTTTTCTTCGAAGTACATGTTCTCTGCTGCTACTTCAATGTTTGTTCCTTTGCATGCTTCAACAACCGGAACGATGTCGATAGCCGGAACACCGAATACTACGTCAACTTCTTCGTTAGCTACGAGTGGTTTCAGAGTTTCTACTAATTTAACTGCTTCGCTTGGAGTCATGTTCATTTTCCAGTTTCCAGCGATGATTTTCTTTCTTGCCATTTTTATTATCTCCTTTTTTATTTATAAGGAAGTTCGATGAAGTTGTACTCAAATTCACCGAACTTTGTAACTGCTCAGTACCCTCACAATTACGAGTCAAAATGTATATTTTCATTCACAAGAAACTGCGGATATGATTTCAGACACAAGGCAGATGCGGCAAAGTCGTACAAAAGCTGGTACGTCGAGCCGCATCTAACACAGTGTCTGGATTATATACGCTGTTTCTTACTTATCGTTAGCTGCTGCTACGCCCGGTAACTCCTTACCTTCCAGGAATTCCAGAGATGCTCCGCCACCTGTAGAGATGTGAGTCATCTTGTCACCATAACCAAGGATATTAACAGCTGCTGCGGAATCACCACCACCGATGATAGTTGTAGCCTCTGTTTCAGCAAGAGCTTTTGCAACTGCTTCTGTACCATGAGCAAAGTTCGGCATTTCGAAGCAACCCATCGGTCCGTTCCATACAACAGTCTTGGCATCTTTTACAGCATCGCAGAAAATCTGTTCTGTTTTTGGTCCGATGTCCATTCCTTCCCAGCCATCCGGGATGCATCCACGGTCTACAACCTGGATATTGCAGTCGTTAGAGAAATCATCTCCGATTCTGTTGTCAACAGGAAGAAGAAGTTTAACGCCTTTTTCTTCTGCTTTCTTAAGCATATCTAATGCATACTGAAGATAATCATCCTCGCAGAGGGAATTACCAATGTGTCCGCCAAGAGCTTTGGAGAATGTATAGGACATTCCACCACCGATAATCAGAGTATCAACCTTGTCAAGAAGGTTATTGATAACAGAAATCTTGCTGGAAACCTTAGCTCCGCCGAGGATAGCTACGAATGGTCTCTCCGGATTTTCTACTGCATTTCCAAGGAATGCGATTTCTTTTTCCATCAGATATCCAACTACAGCTGTATCTACATATTTGGTAACACCAACGTTGGAGCAGTGTGCTCTGTGAGCTGTACCAAATGCATCATTTACGAATACATCACAAAGGGAAGCAAGTTCTTTGCTGAACTCTTCGCCATTCTTTGTTTCTTCTGCACGGTAACGTGTATTCTCAAGAAGAATAACATCTCCGTCTTTCATATCAGCTACTGCTGCTCTTACAGTGTCATCAACAACAACCGGACTCGGAACGAATTTAACTTCCTGTCCAAGAAGCTCTGTGAGACGTTTTGCAACTGGTGCAAGAGATAATTCCGGTTTTGGTTCTCCCTTCGGTTTGCCAAGATGAGAGCAAAGAATGATCTTTCCGCCATCTGCGATCAGTTTCTTAATTGTAGGAAGAGCTGCTACCAGACGGTTCTCATCTGTGATCCTGCCGTCCTGAAGCGGTACGTTAAAGTCGCATCTTACCAGAACTCTCTGGCCTTTTACATTGATATCATCAACGGATTTTTTGTTTAATCCCATGCTAATGTTCCTCCGAATTCATAAAAAATGGGCCCGGTCCAAATCAGACCGGACCCTGACTGAGTCTATAACGTTATTGTTTGGTCACAATAACCTGCTCCATACTCTGACTTATTGGATCAATTATGCTCCAAGAAGTTTGCCAAAGTGTTTGATTGTACGAACCATCTGGCTTGTGTAGGAGTTTTCGTTGTCATACCATGAAACAACCTGTACTTCTGTTGTGCCGTTCTCAAGTGGCAGAACCATTGTCTGAGTAGCATCGAACAGAGAACCAAATCTCATACCAACGATATCGCTGGATACGATCTCATCTTCGTTGTATCCGAAGGATTCATTAGAAGCTGCTTTCATAGCTGCGTTGATCTGCTCTTTTGTAACGTTTCCTTCAACTACTGCTGTAAGGATTGTTGTAGAACCTGTTGGGGTTGGTACACGCTGAGCGGATCCGATAAGTTTACCGTTCAGTTCCGGAATAACCAGACCGATTGCTTTAGCAGCACCTGTGCTGTTCGGAACGATGTTAACTGCAGCTGCACGGGATCTTCTCAGATCACCTTTTCTCTGCGGTCCGTCAAGTGTCATCTGATCGCCTGTGTAAGCGTGGATTGTGCACATGATACCGGATTTGATCGGTGCAAGATCGTTAAGAGCCTTAGCCATTGGTGCAAGGCAGTTTGTTGTACAAGATGCTGCGGAGATGATTTTATCTTCGTTTGTAAGACCTTCATGGTTTACATTGTAAACGATTGTCTTAAGGTCGTTTCCAGCCGGAGCGGAAATAACAACGTGTTTAGCACCTGCATCGATATGAGCCTGAGCTTTGTCTTTGGAAGTATAGAAACCTGTGCACTCGAGAACTACGTCTACACCGATTTCTCCCCAAGGAAGTTCTGCAGCGTTAGCTTTTGCATAGATTTTGATTTCTTTTCCGTCAACTGTGATGGAATCTTCACCAGCTTCTACTTTGTCGCACAGTTCATATCTTCCCTGTGTTGAATCATATTTTAATAAGTGAGCCAGCATTTTCGGGGATGTAAGGTCGTTGATAGCAACGATTTCAAATCCTTCTGCTCCAAACATCTGACGGAAAGCCAGACGACCGATACGGCCAAATCCATTAATTGCAACTTTTACTGCCATGATAAATTCCTCCTATGAATTAAATGGTTGATTTATGGCGTTTGTTAAAGAAACGTCAACCTATTGCATATTGTATCGAATCTCGTACAAAAATTCAAGTGCATTTTGGAAAAAACATGATAAAAAATGTATTTAATTGGAAATCAAACCATGGCACGAACTCTTTTCTCATGCTATAATAGGTGCAGTCCATATAAAGGAGGCCAAAAAATGTCAAATCAAATCTTATGGGACTGTCATATGCACTCTTCTTTTTCTGCCGATTCTGACACATCCATGGAAGATATGATCCTGGAAGCGATCCGGCGGGGGCTTCATGGCATCTGTTTTACGGAGCATCTGGATCCGGATTACCCACCAACGCCGGATAACGAAACTTTTGAGCTGGATCTTGCCGGTTATCAGAATACGCTCTATGCACTGAGGGATAAATATCGTTCAGAACTGGAGATTCATTATGGGATCGAGCTGGGGCTCCAGCCTCATCTGGAAGCTTCTTTCAGAGAACTTCTGGAAACGGTTCCTTTTGATTTCGTGATCGGGTCTTCTCATGTAGTTCACGGGTACGATCCTTATTATAAGGAATTTTTTAAGAACCGCAGAGAATCCGAATGTTATATGGAATATTTCGAATCCATCCTGGAAAATCTGGCTGTATTTTCCGAAATGGATGTTTACGGTCACATCGACTATGTGGTAAGATATGGTCCGAATCAGAACCGAGAGTATTCTTACGGCCGATACCAGGATATCCTGGACGAGATCCTGCGAACGATCATTTCCAGGGGCTGCGGAATCGAGCTGAATACCGGTGGATTCCATTATGGACTTGGCGAACCTAATCCCTGCCGTGCGATCATTCGCCGCTACCGTCAGCTTGGCGGAGAGATCATCACGATCGGTGCTGACGCACACAGTCCGGACAAAATTTCCTACGCCTTCGACAAGGCTGCCGATATTCTTGTCGACTGTGGATTTACATATTATACTGTATTCAAAGACCGTAAGCCGGAATTTATCAAATTATGATTCCGACTTTCAGATAAGAAGTTTTTAAGGAGGAATAATCATGGCAAAAAAACGCCTTCAGAAAAAACGTGAGGCAACCAAAACTGCTGCACCAAAAACTACCACACCTGTAACAGAAGCTGTTACGACTGAGCCGGCTAAAGTTGAAACAAAAAAGGTGGAGCCAGCTAAGGTCGAAACCGCAAAGACGGAAGCACCAAAAGTTGAAACTAAGAAAGTGGAGCCTGTTAAGGTTGAGACTAAAAAGACGGAAGCACCAAAAGTTGAAACTAAAAAAGCGGAGCCAGTCAAGGTTGAGACTAAAAAGACTGACTCGCCAAAGATTGAGTCTCATAAAGAGGACACTGTCAAAGTTGAAACCACAAAGACTGACGCACCGAAAGTTTCTTCCCTGAAACCGGCTGCCGAAATCCCTGTAAGAGACGATGATGCCATCTACTGCGAGCGTCTTTCCAGACATCTCGATGAGCTGAAATGGCTCTACTGCGAGTTATATCAAGATAATCCATATGTTACCATGCATCTCAATGACCTTCTTACCGTACTCAAGAAATTCTATGATATGAGAAGCAATGACCTCAAAGAGTCCGATATCCGCCGTGCCAAAGACCCGAAATGGTACAAGCGCAATGATCTTACCGGAATGATGATGTATGTCAATGCTTTCGCAGGTACGCTCTCCAATCTGGAAAAGAAGCTGGATTATGTACAGGAATGCAATGTAAATTATCTCCATCTTATGCCTCTTCTTGAGTCCCCTAAAGGACGCAGCGATGGCGGATATGCAGTTGCTGACTTCCGTAAGGTACAGGAAGAGCTCGGAAACATGGATGATTTTGCACATCTGACTTCCGAATGCCACAAACGTGGAATCAGTGTCTGCCTGGACTTTGTTATGAACCACACTTCTGAGGATCATGAATGGGCAAAACGTGCACGCGCCGGTGAAAGAGAATATCAGGACCGCTACTTCTTCTTTGACAGCTATGATATTCCGTCTCTGTACGAGCAGACCTGCCCACAGGTATTCCCTACCACTGCACCTGGAAACTTCACCTGGCTGGATGATGTCCATAAACATGTTATGACTACATTCTACCCTTATCAGTGGGATCTGAATTATCGCAATCCGATCGTTCTCAATGAAATGATCTTTAACATGCTGTATCTTGCAAACCAGGGTGTGGACATTGTTCGTCTCGATGCCGTACCGTATATCTGGAAACAGCTTGGAACCAACTGCCGTAACCTGCCGCAGGTACACACTATCGTTCGTATGATGCGTATGATCTGCGAAATTGTCTGCCCGGGTGTCCTTCTTCTCGGAGAAGTCGTTATGGCTCCTGAAAAGGTTGTTCCATATTTCGGAACTGTAGATAAACCGGAATGCCATCTTCTCTACAACGTAACAACCATGGCGAGCACCTGGCACACCGTTGCAACCAGAGATGTTTCTCTGCTCCGCCGTCAGCTTGATATTGTTGCCGGACTTCCGAGAGATTACGTATTCCAGAACTATCTCCGCTGCCATGATGATATCGGCTGGGGTCTGGATTATGACTACCTTGAGAACTTCGGAATCCAGGAAGTTCCTCATAAGAAATATCTGAATGATTTCCTTACCGGAAAGTACCCGGATTCTTTCGCAAGAGGTGAACTGTACAATGACGATCCTCGTCTTGGCGATGCAAGACTCTGCGGTACCACCGCTTCCCTCTGCGGAATTGAACGTTTTGGATTTGAACAGAATGAAGAAGGCGTTGACCGTGCAATCCGCTATGACATCACCCTGCACGCTTTCATGCTTTCACAGTCCGGTATTCCGGTCATTTACAGCGGTGATGAGATTGCACAGCTCAACGATTACTCCTACAAGGATGATCCGGACAAATCCGCCGATTCCCGTTATCTCCACAGAGGAAACTTCCGATGGGATCTCGCCGAGAACCGTAATCGTCCGGAAACTGTTCAGGGCAAACTCTTCCCTGTACTTGACAAGCTGGAACATCTCCGTATGGAACACAGCGTATTCAACAGTGATGTACCGATCCGCACTATTGATACCTGGGATGATTCTATTCTTGCTCTCGTGCGTGAAAACGATGATGAGAAATTCATCGGTATCTATAACTTCAGTGAATTTGACAAGGTTGCATGGATCAATGAGGACGACGGCATGTACACCGACCTGATCTCCGGCCGCGAACTCGAAGCCAAAGGAGTGCAGATCCCTGCATTCGGATGCTTCTGGCTGTGCAGACGTAAGAAATAAAATACACCAGAATCTACTGTAGAATAGAAAAGGCAGGTCTGAGAATCGATACAAATTATGATTCTCAAACCTGCCTGTTTTAATCTTATGACCACATTACCTTCATAAATTTCGGGTAACATTCGTCTACAATCTTCATGATACGAATAAAAATCTCACATGCCTGTGCTCCAATACAGCAGTCATCTGATCTGACCGGCATATCGTACTCAACATTGATATCATGTTCATTATCTAATACGAATTTCAGATAACGGTATTTGTTATTGCATTCATTGATAACACGCAGCATTGCTTCTACTTTGTCTTCGGACACGTCATTAACAACACCAAACAGTCGAACTGCAACATCATTGTCATCATCCTGCGAAATAAACTGTACTCTGGCATTTGGACCATTCTTAATACCAAAACCTGCCACGATAAATGATGAACTATCACTCTCCTGAACACTGTACTTCAGTTCCTGTCTGTCCATTTCTTCTTTGATAAGTTTTGTAGCCTTATAAATCATTCCCATCACTCCTTCTGAATTGATACTTTTTTGTAACAATTGCTATTCTTTATCTGTAAATATAGTTTAACACAACGATTATGCAATTTTGTTCTTTTTTAGCTGATTATTTGCAATTTACGTAAAAAATTTCATAAGCAATAAATTTGCTTCCGCTTGTCTACTGCATTTTCGTATTATCCATTTTCTTTTGAAAGCATTTTTAATGTCCGCCCATCTTTATGTCCATTATAAAATTTTTCCAGTACCTTCTCAAAAACAGCATTTTCCGGATCTGCACAGGCAAATAAGGTCATGGAAGATTTCAGTTTCATGTCATCCGGTCTTCCCATGATCTGAGTTGCATTGTCATTGTCCAGATTTAATAATGCTTCTGAAATTTCCTGTAAATGCTTTCCCAGATATGGATCCTGCAAAAATGCCTTTGCCTCATCCAAATCCACTATGCCATAAAAATCTGAAGTATAGCTTCGTCCCAAACCTTTCAACTGCGGAAAAATATACCACATCCAATGACTTTCTTTTCTTCCATTTTTAATTTCTTTAAGAGCTTGTTCATAATCACGATACTGTGCTTCTGTAAATCTTTTTAAATTATTCATACTACTTCCTGTTCCTTTCATCAAACCTTTGACATAGGCTGCTATCTTTTGTCACAATCACAAGCTTACTATTGATTCTCTGATCAGTTTCATTCCTACATCAAAGATAATTAACCAGATAATCAATCCAAGTACAGAACCACCAATCATCCCTGGCATTCCCTTTAAAATGCCAATATACAAAGCCAGACTCATAGCATTGATTCCATAAGATTTTATCATACCGCCCACAAGCATTCCTGTCAGTCTCCACAAAAATGCTTTTAACATAGATACGCCAGATTTTATCAATGGAATAAGCGATACCGCAAACACCCCCACTACTGAAGCAACCGCAACGATTACAGAACTGATGTTGCCCAGATTATTTTTAATGTATTCTATAATCATCGTTGTAAGATACGCTGCCAACAACGCCAGTATCGGGGCTGAAATCACATTAACAGCCAGTTCTTTCATTTTGTAGACTGTGCCTTCCATGTATTCTTCCCGTTCTTTATAATTACTCGGTACTTTAAGAAAAAGACCTGTCAGGGCAGTTCCGGCGAACGGCTGAAGGAATGCCATAATCGCCAATTTCAATATATCTTCCAATATTGTTACATTTGAAAATACCGGAATATTATTCTGATATTTCAATATTTTACATACTATATCTGTAATCTGCTTTGCAAATGGCAATGTTCCCATAAGACCGCCAAATGCTGTATAAAACTCTTTATCCGACATCATTTCTCTAAAAGAAGATGCCAATAATACTATGACAATAACTGCAACAATTTTTCTGATTCCTTTGTTAATAATATTAGACATGTAAATCCAAGAACCTTTCTATACTGTCACCATTATCAGTATAACGGCTTTTCAAAATGCTGAAAATCTTTTATTCCGTTACTCCAGTCACCACCCCAGGAAAATCCGAGGTTTGTAAATACCTGGTAACAGATATCCTCATGTGTTATTACATGATCCAGCCCACTTGTTCTGTCCAGATATTGCTGTGCATTCTCATGATAACAGCTTCCATTTCCATTTCCATCATATGTCACATACGGATTCTGCTGCGAGTTGATATCAATCGCACAGCCATACGCATGATTTGAAAGTTTACTGCTCCCCGTTGCGGTTCTGTAACAAAACGCGGATGTATTATTCACTTCAATGGATGCATTGTCACTGGTGGCGCCATCTCCTGTCCAATAATTGTCAATAAGATACATACTCTGGATTTCATAATGTTCTTCATATAATGATTTAAATGCACTGAGAAAATCTTCGGCAAGCTGTGCGTTGACAATCACTTCTCCTACCTGCACATTTCCATTAAAATTATAATGCAGAACTTTCAAGTATCTGAGATCTGCCAATCCTATATCGTTATTTTCTCTGTATGATTTTCCGATAATTCTGTTGTAAACTGCATCTCCCTCTACAATTTCATACGCCTGAAAATAACTGTCCAGGCTTGACCAGCTTATCTTGGAAGCATCTACAATGCTCCCCACTTCCAGATCTGTAATTCCACTTTGTCCACTCTGTGTGATCTGTCCGTCAACTGATTCATTTTGTTCCTGATCCTCTACTGTGGTCTTTTCTATACTTTCTCTGTTTTTATCTTCTTCCTGTTTCTTCTCGAGTTCTGTGATTCTTTTCTCCAGATTATCATTGGCTTTATTCACTTCTTCGATCTGTGTTGCAATTGTCTCTATCTGCTGCTGTATGATTTCCAGAGAATTTTGGCTTTTCTGATATTCTCTTACTACCACAGTACTCATTACCGCCAGAGCAACAATGCAGATTCCCCACATAAAAATTTCCAGAATCTTTTTTTTCATTTTCACGCGCTTCCCTCTTATATTCCAAAAGCCCTGACATCTGTAATCGGAGTATCGTCCCAACTAGTTCCTGCATGAACCCCCTCGATCGTCAGGCTCAGATATTCTGTCTCATATGGGTAACTCAGTTCCACCCAAAATTCCTGATATTTATCTGGAAAATTAATTTCTGTACTGAAATCTTCCATTTGAATTCTAAGACAAGATGGTCTGTTATTTCCATAAAAATACCTGTCTGTTTTCCAGTTTCCCAGACGGAACATCAAATATTTAACCTTACAGCTTTCAGAAAAGTATCCTACAATAGATTCTCCGATTCCAGATCCTACCACACCTTCCTGCCAACTCGTCTGTATATCATCATCAAATGCATAAATAGGATCATTACTTACTTTCTCCTGTTGAATTACAGACGATGCAAGTGCAGAATTAAAAAATTTCTCATTAAATCCTTCCAGATTCACTTCACTGGCGTCTATAAGCCTGGCTGTTATTTCAGGCATCGGAGTTGGTGTAGCTGTTGGCTCAGGTGTCGGAGTTGGCGTATCCGTTGGTTCAGGTGTTGGAGTAACTACTTCTTCTTTTTCTGGCGGCATAGTTACTTCTGTGTTTGCATTATTATCTTCCTGAACTTTTTCACCGCTTTCTTCCTTCTCTGTATTTGAGACAAGTGCCTTTGCCTGCTGTTTTTCAGTCTTGTTCCCCCCATTTAATGCCATTAGGACTGAGCATACCACTACCGCCACTCCTACACATATTGCGGCAGGAACAAAAATACTGTTTCTTTTTGACGGTTCAGCAGATTCGTCATCATGTTTACTGTTATTAAACTTTTTGTTTGCATTCCCTGACTCATGTATGTTTACCTTTTTGTAAGGATCCTCATATGTCTGCCAGTTGTTATAAGAAGGCCAGGAAAACGAAGAATCTTCTTCCTCCTGAGGAATATCTGCCGATTGCTCTTCTGCGCTACCTTGTTCCTGCGGATTTTCTTCAGTACCCTCTTTTATATTTTCTTCATTTGAATTCACACTGTCATCATTATAAAATCCATCCTGATTATACGGATCTGTTTCCGGAAATTCCGGCCAGACTGCATCTGTATTTTCTTCTTTGAGTTTATTTCCGCATTGAGGACAATATGCAAATTTATCATTTACCTCGCAGCCACATATACTGCACTTTTTCATTTGAAACTCCTCTGCTGACTATATTTATTTCACGACTCAGAAAGACCTTATACCGATATCACCAATTCCGCCCTGACTCATGGTCATTACAGTTTTCTCAATTGTGGTTATCATCAGCCCAAACAGTACTGACATCAAGAGACGGGCAAAAAATTCACTTAGAATCAGATTTAGACCAATTTCCATAACCATGGCTCCTGCCACAATTCCGATAATTGAGGAAATGCAGATCATTTTTACATTGGTTGTATCATCTGTAGCTGCAAGTTTAATTCCCAGAAATCCTGCACCCAGAATAATCAGAAATACAATTCTCATAAGTGCATACAGCCAGTTATGATCCGTCCTTGCCCTTGATGACAGAAGATTTCTGCTACTGTCAGTCACCCACACTGCAGATGCCATTGCTTTCTCCAGTTCATCTACATTATCTGTTGTTACACTGATTCCACCGGTTTTTCCGGAAATATTATTCAGTAACTTTTCATCTACATATCCCAGACCTACCGTGCTGATACTGATTTTTTTCTTATTGAATTTCTTCAACGTTTTATTTAATTCAAAATTTAAAAAGCTGGTATCTGTAGCATATCCGTCCGTGAGAAGGATTACCTGGCATCCCTCATCATATGGCAGAGTTCCAGATTCCATATCTTCCATAATTTTGCTCAAAACACCTACGATCGGAGTTCCTCCTGAAGGTGACGTTGCAAAATCATCTATTCCATTGGAAATCGGATTCAGTTCACGTATACATTGAATCACATCTCCAAATGAATACACTGCAAACTGTGCATTGTCTTCACGATTAGCCAGAAGCTTCTTAATTGCCGCCACTCTTTCCTGATTTGGGTCATTATCCTGCATAGACCCAGAATTATCAATCGCAAAAATATATTTATCTGTCTGAACCATTGTAGAACCAAAGTTCAGTTCATAAATAAATTCAAAAAAAATCCCCAATACCAGAAGCATAAGAATGCAGATCCCTGAAACCAGAATTTTCTTTGAGGTGATATCCAAACCAATCACTCTGGATACAATAAAAAATGCAGATGACAAAATCAGTCCGAACACAGCAAAGTAAACTCCCATAAAAAACACAGAGTTCACATCTGTAATAAGTGTTCTGTAAATAACCTCTCCCAGAAGAAAAAAAATCACTGATGCTATGATAGAAACAATCAAAAAGATTTTTGAAAAATGCGTTTCTGTTTTTTGCTGGAGCGACGGCCTTCCACCAGTCATATTATAATTAACCGTACCAAATCCATCATTCCCGCCAAAACTTCCAGTTCCGCCAAATGGTGAACCACCAAAGTTATCCGCCCCGTTTCCATAATTATTCCCAAATGGATTTCCATTTGTATTTCCATAATCATTTCCAAAATTTCCCCAGTTCGCATTCTCTGGCTGATTCTGGAAGGAAGAAGCTGTTCCAAATCCGTTTTGTGTATCTGCCTTTTTGTTTTTTCCTAAAAGTGCCATAATATCCCCTCGTTTTGCCGTCCGTTATTCTTTCTATTCTGGTTTTACCTGTTTTTCTAAGTCCTCAACTTCTGCTTTCAAATTGTTGTATCTCTCCTCTGCAGCAGTCAGTTCTGGATTATTTTCAATGCTGTTTGATACTTTCTGCAGATTATTATTTACTTTTTTGTCTGCCACGGCCAGCCCTGCTGTACCAGCCAGGAGCAGAACACAAAGAACCAGACCCAGGATAATTCTGATTCTGCTTTTTTTCTTTTTTGTCATAACAAAGTTACCTTTCCTTTTAATTTTCAGATGTCGTTCCTTTCAGCCACAGGCTATTTCCTGCCTTATGGATTCTCAGAATCTGTTGTCTCTGTGTCATCAGAATTTGCTTCTTCTGTGTTCTCAGGATCTGTTGCCTCCCCGGATTCATCTGTGTAAAAATAATTATAGACTTCTGAAGACAGCCTCTGAATAACAACCGGCGCAGCTTCCTTATTTACATCCTGAGACATAATACATATAATATAGTCTGGTCCATGTTCATTGAATACAATTGCCACTTCATTTTCTACCCCGTCAAGATCTCCGGTCTTATTTGCAAATCCTCCTTCTTGTTCAAGTCCTTCATGGATTTTGCCTGATGTTGCCTGATTTCTGAGGTCTGCCATCATTTTGTCAGGTATATTTTCCGATGCAGAATCCCCTGCTTTTCCGTCACTTTCACTATTGTTATAAACGTTTTCCAGAAACTTTCCACAATCTGTCACAGATGTAGTGCTGCCGTCTCCAAACTGATCCTCCAGTATAGTTTCTTCATAACCATTCTCTTTTATATATTGGTTTACATACTCTATACCACCAATCTGACTCAGTATCTGATTTGCGTCTTCATTATCAGCTTTTCCAATCATTGTATGTATCGACTCCACAAATTTCTCATCTGCCTGGATAGAATCATTCTGGTTCTGAGTGTAGGCATAGGCAGCTCCCATAACATAAAGCTTCAAAAGCCCTGCCCCCTTCATCTGTGCATCGTTATACTTCTCAGGTTGTCCATTCTCCAGGTTCTTCACATATACAGACCATGTTCCTGCCTGTCCTTCTAATACTGAAGTTATTTTGTCCCGCAGTCCCGGTAATCCCTCCTGATCTTTCTGCTGAGCTTTCTGCTGCTCTTCCTCAGCTGCTTTTTTCTGTTGTTCTTGTAATTTTGAATTTAACTTTTCTTTTTCCTTTTCCAGTCCAGCTATCTCCTTATTTTTATTTTCAATCTGCTTCTGAATTTCACTTTCTGAATCTTTTTTTGCCGTCAGATCCGTCGACTGTCTTACAAAAACCTGAAGCAGAATTCCGATTCCTGTAAATGCCAGAACCAGAAAAAATATCAGGAGAATTTTTCCTATGGGCTTTCCTTTTGTTTCCGTATTCACTTTACCTTTCCCCCTTTTTCAGATTTGCCAGCACGTAGGCTGCTTCATTTGTCACACATGGAGCTGATGTTTCCTGTTTTCCATCTATTGTCAGTGCTGCCATAATGAACACTTCATCTCCATTTTCAACCAGACCGACTTCATTATATCGTGTCTGCGTAACACCATTCAGATTCAGCAGATTGCCTGCATTTGTACATGCCGGATACATTCCCTTGTTGGCAGTATCACTTGCTGATATTCTGAAGTACAGTCTTAAAAAGTTACTGTCAATTTCATCGAAATTATCCTGATAGATGGCATTCAGCATCATTGCAGCATCCCTTGCACTGATATAATTCTCCTGTGATGATGTACCATTCATAATTGCCCGCTGAAGATCTACACTGTCATATCCATATTGATAACATATCGTATTAATCTGCTCACGGGTCAGATAATCCATCAGGGAATTCCAGGCATTATTATCACTGGATGTCAGGCCTGCCACCAGCAGTTCTCTTATCGTCAGCATCTGTCCATTTTGCTGTGCTGTATATCCACCCCGTCCATTTTGAAACGTATACGAAAATCTGATGAGCGTATCCATACTGTAGCCCCCTCGGTCTATTCCCTCTGCAATCGCATACATAATTGGAATTCCAATCAATGCAGATGCCGGAAGCGGAGTATCTGCCTCTCCAATCGCATAATTGGTATAATTGGTAAGATCCATCACATAGACACCATATCTTGCTCCACTTGCATCCATCAGGCTGGTCATATAATTTCGATCCAGCCATGTACCTTCTTTCATCTGTGCTTCCTGCTCTTCATCCGTAACTGCTGAATGCCAGTCCGGTGCAGGCGTTGCGGTTGGTTCCGGCGTCGCTGTCGGCTCTGGCGTCGCTGTTGGTTCCGGTGTCGCTGTTGGTTCTGACGCTGCAGTCTGACTCGGTGCCCTGGCCTGTTTTACTGTATTTGCTGTTTTGCCGGTCTGTAACCTTTGGTTTAATAATTCGCTCCCGTTTCCACTGATAAACAGATATCCGCCAACGCCCAGCATAATACCAAGTACTATGCCAAGTATCCATCCGCTTTTTCTGTTTTTTTCCGGTTTTTGTTTTTCAGCAGGCTGCTTCGTCTTTTTTTTCTTAGAACCGTCCGCCAGATTTTTGTAGGGATCTTTTTCATAGATTTTGTCCAGTCCCACATAAGGGTTTACATAATCTATATCTTTTGGAAATTCTTTCTTTTCTGTGTTGTTTTCTTCCTTCACAGCAGTTTTTCCTCCCTGCTTCATCCGTCTTTCTATCGATTAAGTGAAATCAGCATACAGATAAGAACTACAATTGCTCCTACTATACCTGCTGCACTCAACAGGATGCCTGTCAGAACCGCAATGTTTATGTTTATATGATTATAAAAAATAAAAAACAGAACCTCTGCTGCAATTCCAGCCAAAACAAAAACACCGCTCAAAATTCCTGTAAGAAGCCATCCTGATTTATTTCTTTCGCTTCGGACAGCATAGTCCTGCTGCCACTCTTTTGGCAGTTCCTGCAGACACTGCATGATTCCGGACTGTTCCATAAGAATTTTGTTTGTACGATTCAGTTTTCGATATTCATTTACCAGCTGTTTATCCTCAAATACCTCGATTTTGTTCTGAGCTATCGCAAACAATTCCCGTAAAATACTTTCTTTTACATATTCACCATCGTATACACCATAGTCTTTCTGATTTCCATAACACAGAATAATTTCCAGTAACTGAAATGCAGTAAGTATCTTTTCTTTCTCTATTCTGGTTCTCCAGACAGCCATTGTCACACTTTCAAGAACCGACCTCTCTGTGCCTTTCAGATCCTGACGAATCTGCTCCTCCAGAAGAGCAACATTATATGTAATTTCTTTTTTTATGTTATCTCTCAGGAGCATCTCACGCTTTTCTGTCAAAGCCGACAGATATATTTTTTTTATTATATCATTATGTTCAAGAACAATTTTATTTCGAATCTGCAGGAATTCTTCTGACTGATAATTCGGATCAGCATCATATAAAGTGCCAACCACATCCAGAAATCCCCAGTTTGCTCCCAGAGGCAGAATTTTTTTCTCTTTCAAGAACAGAATATCACCTATACTCAGAGCCTCTGCTGACTCCTGTGATGTCGCTGCCATTCTCTGACGGAACAGCTTGATAACATACGCATTAAAACTTATATTCTTTGAAATAGTTTCTATTTCATGAATTTCATTTCTGCAAACCCAGCACCACGCATCCAGTGCATCTGCATTTTTGTTATTTTCTCTGATATACTTCTCACATAATTCAAAATAAATGTCTGCTGTTTTCTTTAACTGTTCTTTGTCAATCAGTTCCAGTTTTTTCGCAACACTGAAGAATTCTTTTCGCATACCTGCAAATTCTTCTTTTACTTTACTCAACAGTTCATCTTTATTATCGGAAAATTCATTGCTAAAGAGCAGCATCCACTGTTCTTCCCTGTTCAATTCATTGATAAAGAAAGATTTTTTCTGTTCCATTTCTTCCAGAACACTATAACGTCTGTAAAGCAGATTTGTTGCTGACTGATATCTTCCATTATTTTCCAAGAACTTCATTATCGAACGCAGTTTCTGCATAGTTGGACAATATTCCGGATATCCATAAAGCAGATTATTGGCTTCCGTTACCGCAACCGCACTGCATATCAGCGGAAGTTTCTTCTCATCACTGTTAGATATCCATCCTCTAAAATCTTTATAGATTTCCTCAAAAATTTCTCTTTTATATATGTTTCTGTATTTAACAACAAGATCTTTGTGAAGTGGTCTCCAGTGTTCATGTAAATAAACCTCATCTCCGGACACAGCAAGATAAGTCAACTGCCAGATTATTCCGTCGCCTATACTGATTCCGTCTTCACGGACTTTCTTTTCAAAGCACTCACGGAACAGTTTCAGATTTCGCGGATATACAGTAAATTTCCGTTCTTCCTGTTTCAGAATATCCGAAATCTGTTTTTCACTTTCTTTCTCTCCGGAAAGCAGTACATCCAGAAGATTTTCATATATTTCTTTTCTGTTTTCTTCTCTCAGTTCCGGATTTTCCAGCTGTGCCGCAAGAATGCTCATAATTGTGGCACAGTTCTGCCAGTCTCCTTTAATAAATAACTGTATATGCCAGTCTGTCAGAATTGACAAAATCTCACTTTTTACACCTTCATCTGCCCCAAGTTCTGAATTTTTGCAGATTTCCATATACAGCTTCAGGAGTGATTTTTTTTCGTACCATATAATACTGTCTTCATTCTGCAGCACATACTGGTTTGCTTCTCTGAGTTTGCTCACAACCATATCGTTCTGTATTTCCCGGCAGATCCACTGAATGCTTTCTTCCCTGCCATTACCATTCAGAATATTCTGCAGAAGAACGGTTACAATAAACGGTTTTAACTCTGACGGACACGTTTCCTGCTCTGCCAGTTCCAGAAGAGCATTCTCCAGTCTGGTATCATACTGTGGCTCCCGAATTTCCAGTTTCAATATTTCAGCTGCAACATATGTACTTCTCTCCGTCCAGCCTTCTTCGTTATAATCTAACAGATCAAATAACAGGCGGTGTCTCTTGTGGATATCAGCAAATCCATCCGTTTCCTGGCAGTGCAGATCCAGAAGAAAACTGAATTTCTCCGGTGCCTGATCCTGTTCCTCACTTTTCCCTTCATTGAACAGACTTTCATATTCTTTCTCAAACTTCTCTCTGACTTCCGGAGCATTCAGATAATTCCAGAGAAATTCTCCATACGATGTATCCAGATCTTTAGAAATCCAGCTTTCCTGCTGATCCAGATCAATAACAGAATATTCACTCAGTTTCCAGCTCTTTGTATTACATGGCTCCATAAATACAAGCTGATATCCATCCAGTACAGGAGCCGTTGGATCTTCTCTTCCACCGGTTGTTGCATTCAGCTGTTCTTCCACACATGTCGGGAGAAGTTTCATTGTTGCCACCAGTATTTCTTCTGCATAGGCATTTCCACCGCTTCTTTCCCATCCCTGGTTATACGCCCGCGGCAGAATTATAAGAACCTTATCATTCTCATGTCCTGAATAATGTGAAAGAGAAACCCTCTGAATAATACTGGAAATATATTCTACAAAAAGCTCTTTTGTAAAACCTGCTTTCTGAAAAATATCTGTTGAAATTTCCAGAGCATTACTGCGAAACAGAGAATATTCTTCGTTTGCCTCAATTTTTCCTCCGTTTCCCTGCATTCTGGATTCCTGAATTCGCTGCATAACTGAAGGATATGCCTCAAAATCCTGAATATTCAGTACATATTCCGGTGATTCCAGGAAATGTTCCTTATCATCTCCTGCAAGGATATAACTGCTTCCATATGTAAAATCTCTGCTTTCACCGCTTCCTGTGGAATGAAGGCGATAAGAACGGCACACCACTGTAATCTGCTGGTTTAATCTTCGGATTTTGAGTACTCCCCGATATGCTCCCTGTATTTCCTGCGGAACAGGACGGATATCTTCCAGAGTACTTATTTTTTCACATTCTTTTGCAACCAGCTTTGCCTGTTCCACTCTCGCAAACATATTCATGCTGATCGTCACAGTTGTACTGTCGGCATTCAGACCAGATTTTGAGAAATATCCTTCCAGGCATCTGGAATATATATGCTGACCTATCATGGCAAGTCCCTCCTATTTTTTACCTTTGTTCCAAAAATTTTTTTTTGGCAAATGTTTTTTTGGCTGATCCATTGCTTCTTTTTCTGCCCAGTTTTCTGCAAAAGTCTTTCCCCACTCATTCATGACTCCCTGTGGATCCGCATAATATTCATCACTGCAGAACTTTGGAAGGAAATTAAAATCCATCAGTAATTTAAGAATTGGTTCTTCTACACGAACTGGTCGTATCTTTGCAACATTATCCAATTTATTTCCACTTATATTTACAAAGCTTCCCAATGCAGAAAGTGATACAAAATACGGTTCCTTAAAAGTAGTTTCCAGAAACGATGTAAAACTTCCCGAAAGATGTGAAATACAGGCTCGGGTTGATTTGCTCATCGGCTCATAGTAAGATGCCTTAAGATTTGTACCTTTGACTGGTCTGAAATTTGGTGCAATTACCGGCTGGTTAAGCGGGATTCCAAGCTGCTGGTAATTTCTGCAAAGAATATCCTGCTTTGCAAGTGCCACTACACTTGGTTTTTCAATACATCCCATCTCTGCTGTGATACAGTTTATGATCGTCTGTCTCATTGACCCAAGAGTCTCATCCAGCTGTTCAATGCTTCTTCCCCCAAAATACTGTTCCGGAAGATGGTTATAGACGCCCTCCAGAGTCTCCGGATCAACCATCATGATAAATCCATTCGCTTCTTTAAACTGTGGAAGGTTAAAATCCATCAGATCATCATCATGATCCCCATGAAGCATCTCACCTCGCATATCTATCAGCCCGATAAGACACTGTTTATTCACTTCCTGAGAATTATCATCTGCAATATAATTCACACGCAGAAGATATGGATCTTTACGGTTTTCTGTTGTTGTACTTGGCAGAGTTCCTGTTCTGTTAAGAGCAAGAGCAAATTTACGGAACTCATTACTCATCTCTCCAAAATTATCGAATGACAGATGTCCCTGCGGCAGCGGATAATTTATTCCACCCAGAAGCTTATGAAGTACTGTAAGATATACCGTTTTTCCGGCAGAACTCGGTCCCATAATACTGATCAGATACATTGGCAGCTTGCCTGCCATTGAAATAATCTCATTATGACAGTATGGACAATAAAATTTGCGAATCGTACCGCTCATCTTTGTTCCATCAATTTCCAGATCCTTCACATCAATCGACTGAACAAAATCTTTTCTACATTCTTCAATGTTCTGATACTCCCCGGAAATCTTAATTGGATGAATTTCCTCATGTTCGATAACATGACTGTTTCGAAGTTCTCTCAGACTTTTGTACTCAATCTGCTTGTTTTTCTTATTATTATTTAAGACTACTATCGGCTGTGATCCGTCGAGTCTTGAATTGAACGTTTTAACTTCTTCCGGTACCATTTTTACGCATCTTTCATCCATCGCTACAGAACGCATACAATGGACACACTTAATCGGATAATATCCCATCGCTTTCTCTCCTTGTTCCTCTTATTTTCTGAACATATCTGCAAATTTTTCAAAAATTCCCCTGCTTCCGGGTTTTTCTTTCCCAACCGAGAGCATAATATTCGGTTCTCTGGACTTTAATACCGGTGGTTCCTGTAAAGCCGGAAAATAAATACCTTTATAACTGTTTTCACCGTAATTTATTTCTCCCGGTATTTCAAATTGAAATGTTTTATTTCCATATCTATATTCATAATACAGAATATTTTCCGGTATTTTTTTGTTGCTATTCATGAAAAGGGTCATTCCTGCAGGTTCCTGTAACCATCTCCATTTTACCTCCCCGGTCCCGCAGCATACTTCGCAGATATATCCCGAATCCTGATACAGGCTGGCAAGATCTTCTCTTGAAGGAGCTCTCTGATCTTCCGACAGAAAAACCAGAAAACGGATTTTTCGTATCTCCTGCATAGGAATATTGTTGTATTGAAATGCCACCTGTATACGATTATCTATACACTGTGCATACGAAAACATCCTTGGATTGTTTAGCTCATCTTCTTTGTATATCCAGATGAAATGAACTCTGGAATCATTTCCGGCAGAATCCCAGGAAAATTGAAATCTTGTAAAATCCGCCTGCATCTGTATTCCTCTTAATCCTTTCAGCGGTTTATAATTCAACTTTCTCACTCTCCTGTTCTTTTGTTATAATCTGTCCTTCTGTCATTCTGTCAGAAACCCTTACAATTTCCAGACGATCATCCAATGGGCACTCTTTAAATGCGATCTGATAGTGCCCCTCCTGCTCCCGTATTCTTCTGCACAGGTAATTGTCCCTGTTTCCCATAACATACAGTTTCTGTTCTTTGTTCTGATCTACGCTTCCGATCATACGGAGAGGATACCGCCAGTTCTGCTCCAGCTTTGTGAGCAGCTGTTCCATATCAGATGCTGCCAGATTCGTCAGATTCTTTTTCATGTAAGCTTCCCGGCTTTCAATACTTCCGGAAACAATCTTGCTGTAATTTTCCAGAAGATTTCCGCTCATAGTTCCGGTATGATTCTCATTTGACTGGAACATCCTGCACAATATTGTCTGATAATCTTTGTAAACTTCTTTTACTTTCGTCGGTACAGTGTTCTTATAGTCCTGAAACCAATGTTCTGCCTCATCCTGTGCATTTGAAATATGACCACCACCGGTATTCAGCAATAATTCTGTCTGTTGCAGACGTTTTATCTCTCGCTGCATCGCATCTTCCATCTTCTGAAAAATATCCTGCAGAAATTCTTTATTCTGACGAAACGCTCTTACATAAATACCTTCTGGTTTCATTGCCTCCTCAACCATCTTTTGTGGAAAGACTCTGAGTTCATTGATCAGCCAGGCCTCACAGCTCTTTCTCATGTCATTTATAAACTTGTTCTGTGGACTATTTATATTCAGCTTCGGTACTTTATCTATAATTTTTTCCCGGTTCTCTTCAATTTTGTCCAGACTCTCCATAGAGCCTGCCAAATGCAAAAAAAATTCTTCCAGAAATGATTTCCACCATTTCTTTAATAATTGCTCTCTCTCCTCCGAAAGAGGTTCAAAATAATATTTCTGGCAGAATTTTCTTAACATCTGCTCATACATTCTGTTATCTGCAAGCGGTATATTGCTGTAAATAGACTCTGTCAGAACTGTATAATTCTGATCATGAGCAACTTTATCCAGTTGTTCCTTCCATTCTTTCCCTTCAAAAAAAGAATGTTCCAGATTGTCGAACAGTTTCTGCTGCGGAAACAGACCATTCTGGAAGCATCTGTGAACTGCCAGCAGACGATTCAGCATCAATGATTTCACTGGTTCGCAGATGGAAACTGCTCTCGCAGAAAAGAAATATTCCTTTTCATATTCCTGAACCGGCATCATAATTGATGCCAGAGTATCTTCATTTTCACAGCTTGTATTTCTGAATACGGTAAGCATCACTATAATTTTGGCTGCCTGCTCTATGGAAATTGCCTGCCCTATTTCATTCACATCAGAAATCACACATGCCGGACAACAGCAGTCCAGAAAAGCCTTTCTGCCTTCTTCCATGATTCTTTCCATAAACTGAACAGAAAACTGAATCTGATTTCTTGTCATATCAATGTCTTCATCGCTTGTCAGAACAAAAGGACTCCATTCAATGTAACGATGTCTCTTTTTCATTTCTTCCTGCACATAAACAGCTGCCTGTGTAAAATGCTCTGCATTTTCTTTCTGTTCAAAACAGCCTTTAAGAAGGATCGGGCAGACCATCAGATGATCCATATCTACCCCAAGATAATTTGTTGATGCACATTCTATTCCTTCATAGATTTTGTGATAAATATCTTTATCTGTTATATCGGATGGATCACTGTGTATGATCCAGATGGAGCGTCTGTCTTCAACAATGCTCTGAATTTCTGATTTTAAATACTGCACTATCTGATTATCGTTGCCAACAATCCACAAAAAAACAAGTTTTCGCATAAAAACATAGTTTTTCTTACTGAATGGATGCTGTGCTTCTGCAGATTCAAGAATCAGATCTAATTTTTCTTTAACTTCTGTTCTGTTTCTTCCTGTCTGTGCATTGTTACTGCCCATGAAAGTTTCCTCCCAAATTGTTTCTGAAAACGAAGCATAACGCTGTGTTCTATGACAGCGTTATGCTTCACCGGTGTTACCTTCCGGTATTTAAAATATATTTTTTTTACTGCTGGTTATTCTCATCGCCGCCTGGCATTCCCGGATAACCTCCCTGAGTCGGCTGCTGTGGTGCCATTCCCGGATAGCCTCCCTGTACCGGCTGCTGTGGTGCCATTCCCGGATAGCCTCCCTGCACTGGCTGCTGACCCGGCATTCCCGGATAGCCTCCCTGAGTCGGCTGCTGACCCGGCATTCCCGGATAGCCTCCCTGTACCGGCTGCTGTGGTGCCATTCCCGGATAGCCTCCCTGCACTGGCTGCTGACCCGGCATTCCCGGATAGCCTCCCTGCACTGGCTGCTGATATGGATTGTAATAAATCATCTGATTTATCTGTGTATCAAATACTGGCTGTCCTGGCTGTGGATTCTCAATTGGCTGCCATGTCTGCGGATTCAGATATCTCGGTACTCTCGGTGCCTCCGGTGTATATACGATCATCTGTCCCAGCTTTGTATCAAACACCTGCTGACCCGGCTGTGGATTCTCAATTGGCTGCCATGTCTGCGGATTCAGATATCTCGGTGCCTCCGGTGTATATGCAATCATCTGTCCCAGCTTTGTATCAAACACCTGCTGACCCGGCTGTGGATTCTCAATTGGCTGCCATGTCTGCGGATTCAGATATCTCGGTGCCTCCGGTGTATATGCAATCATCTGTCCCAGCTTTGTATCAAACACCTGCTGACCCGGCTGTGGATTCTCAATTGGCTGCCATGTCTGTGGATTTAAGTATCTTGGTGGAGTTTGCGGTTCTGGTGCCGGAGTTGGTGCTGGTGATGGTGCTGGAGTTGGTGCTGGGTCCGGTTCTGGAGTTGGAACTGGGTCTGGTTCTGGTGTTGGAACTGGGTCCGGTTCTGGGTCTATGTCTATAGGAAGCATACGTTTTAATTCTTCAATGCAGCCCTGATAAAATTCAATTTTCTCAAGGAATGCCGGTCTTTCTTCCTTTCCGGCGTTGTACATCTCATTGCGAGCCTTTTCTGTCTGTTTCTCGTAGGTCTGAATATATTTTCGAATTTCCTCAATATATTCCTCCAGTGCACTCGGACTCATTTCAATACGTTTCTTAAGGTTGTCATACTGGAGTTCAATTTCTTCCTTCATATCTTTATTCAGACTTCTGCAAAAACTCTGATAAATCTGATATTCTTTATAATCCGGATGCATTTCATGGCCTTCTGTCAGTTTGACTGGAAACGGATCTGTATCTGTTTTCTTATAAGAAGTATCTCCCGTATACTTATTTACCCGGATCATATGATTCATATTTGCCATTGAGAAATATTTCGGATAATGCAATTCTTCCTCAATTGTCTCAATTCTGTCTGCCAGCTCGCTTTCTTTTTCCAGAATATCCAGGATAAGTGGAAAACGAAGCATATTTTCTTTTACGTTCTGCATTTCTCCATCTGGCTTGCCTATCATATAAGTACCACAGGTAAATAATTTTATGCCGTTTTTGTCATCCCACAGTTTTGACTTAATTTTTTCAAACTGCTCCATCTTTTCAAGAATTGTAGGAGCTGTCAGATTTGCTCTGCTCACTTTTTTTGCAACTTCTGGATTTGATCTTCTCAGGAAGAAACAGTCTGTTCTTCTGTCAATGATCTTATTTGCGTAACATTTGTCAAACAGGGCTTTGTATTTCTCATTTCTTTCTTTTGTTCTTCGACATTCATACGGATATTTCCAGGCCAACTGGATGCATGGAGACGGCAGCTGATCTCTCCATTCCGGTTTCAGATGTTTTCCGCTGGTAGTACTCTGATTTCCCATTTGTTTTTCATATTCTTTTTCCATTTCCTGAAGGTAATCATTAGAGTATAATGGATAGCCGCTTGTAATCTTGATGATATACATACGGCTTTCTTCCTTGCTCTTCTTTACCTTTATCTTGTCAAGATTTTTGGATTCAATATGCTCTTTTACTACTTTATAGATTATCGGACAGTTGCTCGGCACGGAAATCATGGAAAACTCTGCTACTTCACCTAAAATTCCGGTAGATTCTTTATACATTGGATAAGAGGATTTCAAAAGATCCTCTACGCGGTTCCTTATGTAATTTTCCAGACTTTCTCCATTTTTCAGTTTGCTGTTCATGACAGATTGCATGTTTATTGTCAGCAACGCCTGGAAGTTTTCGGATACAAAGTTAGAAATAAACCCGGAAATATCCATACCCGTCCCAATATTTGCATCAACACCATCAATATCTCTGCCTATCCATTTGCGAATATTTGTAGAAAGACTTTCCAGGAAATTATTCTCAGCCTGTACCACTGCTGCTTCAAACATATTCTTTCTGGTCTGTTCAAACTCGAGTGGATTGATCAGAATATCTGTGCCTTCATCCACTTTACTGGAATTTACTCTGATATATTCCACATTTCTGTCAAAAATATCCGGCAATTCCATTAAAATATCTGTCAGCGGTTTTAAGATATTGTTATAGTACAGTTCTAATCTGCTTTGTACAGTCTCCAATACTTCTACAATCTTCTCATTCAGGAATCCATGTTCCTCATTTCTGTACCAGGCATTTAACGCCTTCAAATATCTCTCTACAGCCTTAGTTTTACTATCCCAAGCTCCCAGATTGCTTCCTGCCGCAAAAGCCTGATTCATGTTATCCCGCAGCTCTTTTGATTTTGACTCACACTGTGTCTGCAGCTCGGAACAATATTTACGAAATCCCTCGAGCATATGATACAGACAATAATTTTGCTGTGATTTCATGTAATATCTGAGGTAAACTGGTCCTGTCTTCTTATCTTTGAGATTTCGTTTTATAAATTCTTTTAATTTTCCCTCTAAGTACGCCGGAAGATTTGCTGCCTGTGGCACAACAGATCTCTGGAACATAGCAATCCAGTTGTGGACTGCCTGATATGGGGCATTGTTTGGCCAAATATCTGCATATTTATAATTTTTTACTTCAAGAAGAGGTCTCTGAGCAGTCACATTTTTATAAAGCGTGCTTCGAATACACTCTTCCGTCATCTCAAGATCCTTAAATACACTTACATTAAACTGATTTTCTGTCGGTCTGTTTTTGAACATTCCTGCATTAAGCCGCTGAAATACTCTGGCAGCAACCAATGTTGAAATTTCAGTATATGGAATTTCTATTTTGGAGGCTCCCAGTGAGAGAAACTTGTAGCCTGCCGGATATTTTGCAGATGCAGTAAGTGTTGTAATATATCCCTGAATATTATCATACAGAGAAGCCATCGTGCTTGTGGAAGTATCGCCGCCTGCCTCGCCTGCAATATAGGCAAATACATTTTCTGCTACAGATCTTAAAATTTTGTCATAGTTGAAATTATGTCCGCCAACATCAGATGCATCCAGCAAATGACAGAAATCAAATGGGCAATCGTGCTCATTTAATTCAAAACCATTTGGAAATTTCTGATAATAGCGGTCTTCATGCTCTCCTGAATTCATCCAGTAATCCAGTTCTTTCAGACAGGAAAATCCATTGGTTCTCAAAGCCTCTTTTTTACCGCCATTCAGTTCATTCACATCTGTCATTAACAGATATCCCATAATATTTACATTTGGATTTTTGGCTTTGGCTATCTTTCTCAGAATATATGCCATATCCAGAAATGTACCTGCACCAGTTCCGCCTGAGATACCTGAAAATACATAAACCAGCAATCTCTCAATATCCGGGTTATTCTGAGTCAGAAGATCAATCTTTCCTGAAACAGAATTAATCACCTTTGCAATATTGTTCATCAGAAGCATTCTACCAATCTGGCGTATTCCACCGGCTCCTTTGGAACCTGCAACCTGATTTACATCATCATCAAACCACTGCCAGCATTCCTCACCTGCGGCTTTTGCTTTTTTGATGTCTGCGATTACATCTGGTGTTGATTTTACTGAAATATCACAGAATTCTTTTCCAAACTGATCAAAATGAGCAGTTCCATAAGTGGCTGCCTGACCACTGTTGTCTGTATCGATTTCCAAATATCCAATATTTTTTGGCTGATCTGCAACCGGAGCACCTGTCTTATCTGCCGGAAGGATCATTCTGGTTTTTACCTGATCTTTAATACGAAGCAGAGCATCCGCGCCACTTCCTCCAAGACCAACAAACAAAACCGCTGTCCGTTCGTCAGCCTCTACTCGTGCCCCTCCATAATAGATGCCACCATTTTTTGAAAGACTTAATGACTTTTCTAATAAGCTTACCTTTACTTCTTCTGCCATGTCCTTACTTTCCTTTCTTGTCTTTTTATCGTAATTGTAATTATTTTTTTATTTTCCAGATCTGTCTGTTCCGATATCATCATCGAACAGGATATCTTTGCGCTCTGGCTGCAAATCAATTCCAACTGAAACAGCTGTTGCTTTTATTTCTTCAATTCTTCTTTTCAAGAAATTTTTGTGACATCATAGAGTTTCCCCACAGATGCAGGAACATACAATATAACAGCCTTCCTATCGTAACTATAGTTCCTGGAACTATATATCAAAGATGCTTCTTTCAATAAACTTTGAAGTAGATTTTCTGTATCCTTTTCAGGCGATGTTTGCTTCATATTCTGATTAGAGTCTCCCTTTAGGGAGGGGGATTTTAGATGAATCCCCCGAAACCATTATCAGAACTGTCGCCACCGAAATCGAAGTTATTGTTTTCTTCGGCATTATCGTTTGCACTGCCGAAGTCATCCTGTGATGAATTTCCAAAATCATTCGGATTTCCCGCCATATTTCCTGTGCCAAAATCATCTGCACTGTTGTTTCCCGGCTGGTTTCCGTCAAATCCACCCATGCCGTTGTTTCCTGGCTGACCTCCATCAAATCCACCCATGTTGCTGCCTCCTGGCTGACTTCCATAAGATCCTCCGGCACCGCCGAATGGATTTCCGAAATTTCCAGTGTTTCCACCAAATGGATCACCAAAATTGCCTGCACCACCGCCACCAAACGGGCTTCCAAAATCATTATTTCCAAATGGATTTCCACTCTGACCACCACCAAATATGTCACCGCCAGGTTCAAAGTTGCCATCCCATCCACCTTCTCCGCCAAGCTGTAATGTTACTGTACTGATTGAATTTCCATCTGTTGAGAATTGAATTGCAATTCTGTCTCCCTTGTTCATTGGATAAGAAATTCCTTTTGCATTGTCCACATTCTGGTTGTTGATCATGATCATTCCCGGTGTTTTCGGTAAGATTTTTACTGTAACTGCGTCTCCTTTGCATGCAACCAGTTTGATCTTATTTACAAGTGTTGTCAGTCCTGCCTGCATGATCGGATTTCCCAGGGTGCTCTGTGCAAATGTATCACCCTGAATCAGTTTTCCGAGAATTACCTCTGATTTCTTAGCCGGCATTGCCAGTGTTGCCGGTGACGGTGTAAGATTTGCAAGCATCGGCGGTAAAGAAAGTTCTACGGTTACCGAATCCTTAAGCACCGGTTTTGTTGCTTTCATAATACCAGCAATCAGTGCCACAATCACTGCCAGAATTACGATTGCTGCAACAAACCAGATCCAGGATGGTTTTACAGTGACGAATACCGTAAGCTCTGCACTCTGACCATATGCATCAGAAAAAATCAACTTCAGATATCCTGTGCCGGTTCTCAGTGGCGTGATATTAAGCATTCCTGTGTCTTTGTTGTAATCTGCTGTTACAATATTATTTCCATTATCCTCTATACTGCAGTTCAGTTCTGCAAGAGACTCGCTCTTTACATGCTGGCTGATATCAACCGAGGCCTTTGTTTTGATTGGATTGCACCACATGCTGACATCTGGTCTTCCAGATACGGTCAGTTTGGCTCTTCCTATGGATAACTGATACTGTGCAGCTTCTTTCGAGAAGCTTCCATCTTTGCCTTCCAGATGTGCTGTCACATAGTAGTTTCCTGATTTTTCAAGATTCGTTTTACAAATGAAGACATGTTTTTCTTCATTGTAAGTCATCGGAAGATTCTCTCCGACAATATTTCCCTTGTTATCCATAATAGTACAGATTGCCATAGCTCCCGAAAGCAGGTTTGAATCTGTGATATTTTCATCTCCACGTACAAGCTTTCCGTAAATATTGATATCATTTCCTGCAATCGGATCCCTGCTGTTGAGAAGTTTAAAAGAAATATCATATGTAGTCAGAAGGTTTACCTGTACTGCATCGTCGGCTTCACCCTTTACACTGACTTTCCATGCTCCCTGTACAGGATACATGATTTTGAGGATCGTATACGTCGATACTTTATTCTCATCCGAAGTATCCGTCGAAACAATCACTCCATGGTCTGCATCCAGAGGAACCACCGCTCCGGTTGGATCTATAAGCTGCGGATCACTTACGCCTTTATCTGTAAGAATAACAATATTGGCCATCAGTACACTGCCATTGTCAATCACAAAATCTGTTACAAATCTTCCATCTATATACGCTGGATTCAAACCTGTCAGATCACCATCTGCAACATTTCCAAAAATATCTGTCATATATTTGTTGAAATCTGTTGCGGTAGTGATATTATAAAAGGCTCCACCTGTCTGATTGGCAATATTCTGCATGTAATCTACATCCAGTTTTCCATCATAGTTAAGGCCAATAGAATAAATCGGAACACCAAGAGAAGCTGCCTCACTAAGAGTTCCTGTCAATTCTGCATTGGATTCCTCTACGGTTCTCGGTCCATTTGGAAGGTCTGTGTTTCCATCACTGAGAAGAATAATCATAGGATTTCTGTCTCCATTGAAGGAATCACCCTCTTTTAACATATTTAAAGCCTGTGTCAGTCCCAGAGAAATATCTGTATCCCAGCTTCCTTTTACAGAATCCTGCAGTCCTGACAGGCGGTCTCTGAATGAAGCTTTACTGTCTTCTGTAGACAGGTCTGTCAGTCCCTGGCTATCCATAATAATATTAGTGAACTGCACAAATCCAGCTCTTGATGTGTTAGAATATGTCATTTCCGTGAACAGCCGTCCTGCTGTCAGCCTCAATTTCAACGCATCTGACTTTTTCATGGAGCCACTTCCATCAATGGCAAAAATAACATCAAAACTCATGTTATCCGCAGTCGTCTGCTGCGCCACTTCTTCACCTTCTGCCCAAACTGCACTTACTGACATACAGATAAGCATCACTGCTGCCAGTAAAACAGTCAGAATTTTTTTCATGTGTCTCATACTCTTTTCCCCTTTTTTGTAAATTTTATATTGAAACCTCTGTACAGAGGAATTTCGTTATTATATTTTATCTTCTCCGACCCGGCAAAAACATTTTGATAAGCACAGCCGCTATGATTACTGTAAAAATTACCGACTGATAGGTTTTTACCACTCCGAAAATCCCAATTACCAGAACACAGATTATACCAATAACCACATAGGTAATCAGAACCCCTGCTGCAAAACTTAATACTGCCATTAAACAGTATTTCTGAATGGTATCCATATCTCCTCCGGTTTTGCGCTGATACAGCACCAGTGCCGCAATTCCAACAGCCCCCGGAAGTATTCCATCAAAGGAAAGTCTCGCACATCCTTCACCTGCCACCTGTGAAATATTCTCGTAAATAAAAATCAGGAGATATCTGTTCAGCAGATTTTTCATAATAAAAAGCATCAAAACGCCTATAACCACAAGAATTATCAATTGTGTTATTCCTGACGTTGATCCTGATGTCGAAACCGGCGGCTTCGAAAAGTCCGGAATATCTGGATTATTAACAGGCGGAATCCCCGTATCCTGTTTCTTTTCCGGGACAATGTCCATATCCGGTCCATAAAAGGTATATCCGACAAATTTGCCTTTTTCATCTGTCAGTAATTCAATTGGTCTCTCAAATCCTGTAGAACCATTTCTGGTTATCAGGTTATAAATTTCTGCTTTTTTGGTCTCTGATTTATCTCTCAGCAGCTTTGCCCATAAGTTTCTTTCACCGGCAATAAGATATCTGATACCATCTATATCCTTTTTTCTGGTTTTATCTACCAGCTGATATTGTCGGTAATTTCCCTGAACTACTTTCATTCGTCTTTCCCCACTTATTCCGGTCTTGTGTCTGCCAGAATACTTTCTGCGTTTGTAAAAAACTTCTCTGTTTCTTCCAGTGCTGTTTCCAGTTCATCCAGTGCTTTCAGCATTTCTGTCAGTGCAACATCCTCAAACTTCTTACCCACACCGTCTGTCCAATTGCACTTGTCAAAATCATCTTTTACTTTTTTTCTCACATAATAAGAAACTGTTGTGTCCATATCTTATTTTCTCATTTCTTTCCTCAGTGTCTGTGCCCGCCGCTTCCAGTATGCACTTCGGAGCATCTGAAAGCTGGAACGGTTAATTCCAGATGGTATATCTGACGTATTAATATGTAATGTTTTATGATTCTCTCTGTGCATGCTCCCTGAAATTTCTACGACACTGCCGCTCTCGGACTGAATCAGATGGTGCAGTTCTATCGGATCACCATCGTATCCTATCGGGGCTCTTCCCTTTTCCATTCGCTTCAGATTATCTTCTGTTGGTGCATAAGCACTTCCACTGCAGTAAAATGTAGTTCCTCGAAACTGCATTACTCCGTATTTTCCCGGTGTTCCACTATATCCACATTCCCTCATTCTGGTCATTACATTATATTCTTCTACCATCTTGAGATAGGCATTCAGAATTCTTTTGGATTTTGTAAATGAACGTCCAGTTCTCCTTTGTGCGTTTGTAAGCAGATCCACATAGTCAGGAATTTTTTTTATGATGGATATGATTTCTTCATCCTGTATATCCAGCTTTCTTATCCTGGCTTTGGCTTCTTCTATTTTTTTCCTGTAATCTTCCTGTTTTTTCGGATCCTGCTCAGATTCGCTTTCATCTGCATAAAAACGAATCTGATCTTCCCACTCTGATCTCTTATCTGCAATAGAAGACCGTTTCTGGTTCAGCCGCTGCAGCAGAGATTCCAGTGCATCTTTTGCACCTTTGACAGCTTCATCAACGTATTCCTTATTCTCATTTAATGAAACCACATAATTCCAGACTGCATCCGGATCTGACTTTAAAACTCCATCACTCATTTTGTATCAGCCTGCTATCTGTATGTATTTTCAGGGTTTCCCATGTGACTCAAGAAATTCTGCATATTCCTCAAGAGCCCCACTCACATCCTCCAGAGGTTCTTTGCCCAGTTCTACTACTTTCTTTGTATACTCTACAATCTCTTTTGCCTGCTCATAGAGTTTATCAGACTCAGCACCTTCAATCGTTGACAACAGTGTACTTCCTCTGTTATTGTTTTCTGAAATTGCATCCATGCACATCTTTGTGATTTTCGCCAGGCTTCTTACTTCTGAAGCATTTCCAAATACCTTTCCAGCCATGTCAATTCTCTCCTATCTGATTCGACCTTCTATACGTTCTTTTTCATCAAGTTCTCTTTGAGCTCTCTTTTTCAGTTCCAAAATCCGTTCCTCACCTGTTTGTGTGGCTTTATACAATGCATCTGCAATCATTTCAAGCTTCACAGAAGACTTGGTTGCCATTTCCGTTCCTTTAAGAGTTTCTGTTACACTTGATGCAGCAACCTTTAATCTTTGTGCGTTTTGATGCAGAATTTCCAGATATTCTTTTTCGAATTTATCACAAAAGTTGATGACGGTCTCAAGATCAATATCTACCATTTTGTTTCCCCTTCCTCTTCTGTTTATAATTTGTATGGAACGAATCGGTTTCCGGATCTTCCATTATGATAGTATGCAAGCTGTCCGGAAAGTTCTCTTATCAGTCTTGGCTGATCAAGAAATTCTCCCGCTTCATAATCACTCATCGGAAATGCAATTTTGTGATTGAAATCCAGTGTCTTTACTTCTCTGAAATCTCTCAGTGCGGAAGCTGAATCGTAGATCACCAGATTAAATACATTACATGTAGGTCCCAGATGTATAATTCTGGCTATATCATTTCTGGCATCATATAAATAAGAAGTCTGTGCTTCTTTCCCGGTTTCCGGCTCTTCTTCATTAATATCTTCTTCTCCAAACAGATCCATATCACCAAACAGAGCACTGAATTCGTCCAGTGCCGAGTCATTAAAATCTGTTTTTTCTGATTCTTCCTCAGAAACGCTCTCCGATACTTCCGACTGCGTTGCTTTCTCTTCTGCTTTTTTTAGTACAGGTGTTCTTTTGTTTCTTTCATCTACCAGAATGTCTGCCATAGAATCCAGCCCAAGCCATACGATCAGTTGTTTTCTGGTATTACTCCTGTCTTTTATGATTTCTAATGTTTCAACGATTTTGTAACAGATATCTTCCAGATCATCATGCACCCTTATCTCCGGATAATTTTTTTCAAATTCCAGAATTTCCGGTTTGTATTCACGATATACACTTGCATAACTGTCTGCCATAATATCAACTGAAAAGTCGGACTGTCGTGCGAAGCTTGAAATAATTGCTCTCAGAATACGCATCTGCTGTTCTTCCGTTCCAGAAGCACACATGATATTATTTCCCTTCCGCTGAAGCAGTGGAAAATGAAGTGCAAATCCGAGATTCACAGGTCGTCCCAGATAAATATGAATATCTTTGCTGCCATCTCTGTGAGAAATCACATTTTCCTTCTCCCACTGATCGATCTCTTCGATTTTCATAGGATCCACAACACGATCATCAAAAACATCTGCCACATAGTCCTCTGCATGATAAATTGTTCTTGCCTTCTCATTCACATTATAACGACACGTTCCATTAATATAAATTGCCATGGCACGTTCGATTGTCGGAACCTCTTCACGATCTTCATTTTCCTGAATCGTCTGGACCGCAACCTCTCCGACTTTCATATGTATGAAAGAACGAATTTTATCTGCTTCTTTTTCATTCAGAGTTTCTTCTAGTTCATCCTTGTAATTAGAGAGTGCGATTCTAGCTTTTATCTGTTTCTTTCCCTTATCCGAAAGTCCTCTCAGGCCATCTACGATTGCCTGATCTGAAAGCAGCAGGATAATTCCAAGAGCTCTCGCCTCTGACAGAATATTCTCCAGCTTTGTCTTGTATTCTGTTTCCAGCTGTGCATGCTGACTCATCACATGAAATTCATCTACAATGATGAGCAGTCTTGTCATGGAGTTCTTGCCATATACTTTCCTGTAATCACCAAATGAAGTAATATTGCTTTTACCGCCTCCGGCTTTGTAATCGTAATCTGCCTGTGCAATGATTGTCTGTCTGCGGTTCATCTCGTCTATGATCTTATCCAGAAAAGCGTATGAAAAATCAGATGTCTTTGACAATCCAATAAACCGTATATGTGGAGGTGTATTGGTCTTGTAAGAATAAAATTCTGTAATCTTATAGTCAGACAGCCAGATTTCCACGTCTTCCGGAGTATAATTCATCACAATAGAACTGATCAGCATATGTAAAAGCGAACTCTTACCAGATCCGGTACCACCGCAGATCAGACCATGCGCATTCAATGCCTGTCCAAGTGAATATGAAATAATATCTCCTCTCTGGTTGATTGCAAATGGAATATGAAGACCATTTGTGGAATCCATCTGTCCGAAAGGAGCATTTATGTCAAAAATACGCTGAAATTCATTGTCCAGCTTCTTTTCTGCCACAAGCTGCTCTACGATATTTTCGATAAATTCCAGATGAGAACCACCGGTCTGCCAGTGTCGGAAATCACTTTCGACTCCCCTCACACATGTTGACGAAATATCTGTCCCTACATCAATCCGAAAAAGATTCTGTATTGCCTCTGCTGAAAAACAGCTCTCAAGATCTTGTCTTCTGCTGTGTGTGGATTCGTTTTCCCAACGGTCTACATTATTTAATATAACTACAAAGACACCCAGATTTCTTCCATTTTCGATCAGATACTGGATATTCTTAAAATCACTGTCAGAATATCCTTCGTGAAGATTCTGCACGATTATCATCTGATATGGAATCCATGCGTCCATTCCCTGTTCCGCATTGTATTCCGTTACAGTTGTATAGGCGGCCTTTTCATTAATAACCGCTGTCATCCTCTGCACCAGTGCTGTCAGTCCCCGGCTGATATCCTCACTTTTAAGGTAAGACTGTGCAAGATGATAGGAACCACCTGTTACCTTTCTGTTCAGCATAACAATATCGTTCTTTTTTACCTGCTGTAAACGGATAAAATCTCTGAAATCATTTCCGGATGTAACTGCATCCATAAAATGAAATTCCATATAGTACTGCGGTATACTGCGCAATGTCTGATAAATGATTGACTGAAGGATCTGTCTTGCCCTGTCTGTGGTCCTTGTTCCATAGTCAATGCGAAGCTGTATCGGTGCTGACAATAAAAATCCCCACGGTACAGCAATTTTCTCACCATCCCTGCACAGATTAAATAAAATCTTTCCATCACCAGACAGTTCCCGCTGTTCTTCTTCTGTCATAAAAGGTTTCAGGAGATCTCCCAGAAAAATTCTTGGATTCTCGAGAGTTTCTGGTATAACATAACTGGTCCAGTCAGAATCACTGGTACATCCTCCATAACACATGGCACTTTTATATGCCTGTGTATATTCCTCGGATATCTGCTGAAGCTTATACCAGATTGCATCAGCCTCACTTCGACAGTCCCGAATCTGGTCTTCCATAAAGTTAAGAAGCCCCGTCAGTTTCCCCATTAACTCCCGGTAAACCTCTCTCTGACTTTTCCCAAATCCAAGCATACTCTTAATAAGAGGCCATAATCCTGCACTGTTCGCCAGTTCAAGTCTTAACTGTGTTAATTCCTGCTCTGTATAGATTCTGGCTTCACTGTCTGCAACATTTCCATATCTATTTCCAAAACGTGCAAAAAGTTCTGCTTTCTGATGGTTATAGATTTCTCTTTCATCAAATAATTCCGTTGCTCTTCTCTTTATTGCACGATAATTTCTTATTAATTCTTGAATTTTCTGATAATTATTGTTGAAGTCAAACATTTCTCTTTTTCACTCCTTATTTGTAAAAGGATTTTTGTAATACAATTCGGAAGACACATTGCCCGATTTCGATCTTTTGGACAAGCAATAGATATGTTTCTCTTTTTTGTTTATTATACAATTTTAGTGTGTTTAAATCAACCTTATAGTAACTATTTCATATTACTAACAGTAATATTATTAAACAAACATGACATTTCATTTTTTTGGTTAAATAAAAAGACTTCTGATATATTACTTATACTTTGAATTTTTCCCACCAATTCAACTATTAGTAATTTTTTTCTATTACCGACGGTAAATTGTTTGTCAATTATATTCCTTTTACAATATTAAGAATAATCATCTTATAATTATTTCAAAGGAGGGATTCCTGCTGAAAAAAGACTTAAACGTTCAAATTGGGCAGCGGGTCAGATTCGCACGAAAACAGGCTCATCTTTCCCGGGAAGCCCTTGCCGAAAAGCTGGACATATCCACTCTTTTTCTTGGGTATATTGAATGCGGTCAAAAAGGGATGTCTTTATCCACACTCCAGAAACTCTGCCAAGTTTTGGGAGTGTCTTCCGATTTTATTCTTATGGGTATTGATGATGATTCTGTCCATAAAAATAATTTTATGTTGCTTATGGATTCTGTCGATCCCAAGTATCATCCACTGCTTGAATCTAATCTGCGATGTACGATTGATGCAATCAATGAAACCAAAAAAATGAAGTGATACATTAAATAGAAACAGCTTTTTACTTTCGGCATCTTTTTTTGTATCGGGTCTGTTTTCATGGATTTCAACTGGGTTTCCGCAAAATACAATTGTAGAAACCCAGATTAAATTCCAGTAATCGTCTTTCGTCCTATCTTCCTCAAAAATCCCTCTGTTCTTTCCACCTCCTTTTCTTTGATATTCAGCATCTTAGCATAGGTTTTACACAAATTTGTTTTTTCAAAAGCTATTCTGCCGAAATTTTGCAAAAAAAACAGCATCATAGCTTCACGCTGCAATGCTGTTTTCTCACTTATCGTTATTTATTTTTTTCTGCTGAGTTTATTCACAAATCCTGTAAACTTTCCCGGTTTTTCCTGATCCAGAGACTTTGCATAAATCCCTTTGAGCCAGCTTGTGATCACATCGATCAGAACCGGTGCAAATGTCATCAGGATAAATACCAGTATGATCAGTCCGAAGTCCAGGGAACCAAGGGCCAGCAGTTTCTGAAATATGACTGCCGCGGCAAAGAAAATAAACTGCATTCCATAAATGATTACCTTACGGTAGGTATTCAATGGTGCATAAACCGTTTTTAATGCTGCCATATAGTTCCATCCTGTGACCAGTACACAGGCCGTACTCAGCATGGCATTGGAATGATATACATTCTGGCAGACAAGCATGATTGCAAACACACAGGATGAAATAGTGATTGCTGCCGGAAACGCATTCAGGAACACATGTCGGAGAAACGTATGATCGATCTTGTCATAATTGTTTTCCTGTGCAAGAAGGAAGGTTGGAATCCCGACTGCGCAGGCACTGATCAGTGACATCTGAATCGGTTCGAACGGATACGTGTTTCCAAAAAAGATTGTCAGAAGTGACAGCATGACAGAAAACATAGTCTTGATCAGAAACATGGATGCCGCTGTACGGATATTGTTCACGACTCTTCGTCCCTGATTCACGATATGTGGCATGGATGCAAAATTTGAATCCAGAAGAACTACGTTGGCAATATTCTTTGCCGCATCACTTCCCTGTGCCATGGCAATACTGCAGTCTGCTTCTTTGAGAGCAAGAACATCGTTGACACCATCTCCTGTCATGGCAACGGTATGTCCCTGTTTCTGAAGAGCCTGTACCATTTCTTTTTTCTGCTGCGGTGTCACTCGGCCAAAAATACTGTATTTCGAAACAGCCTCTTCTAAATCTTCCTCTGTTTCCAGTGTTGTCGCATCCACATAGCTTTCTGCATTCTTAAGACCTGCCCGCTTCGCGATCGCAGAAACGGTGACAGGATCATCTCCCGAGATCACCTTGAGGTCAACTTCCTGGCTGTCAAAGAATTTCAGTGTATCCGGAGCTTCTTCTCGGATCACATCTGTCAGAAGAAGAAGTGCCACCGGTTCAAGATCGGCCGGAAGTTCTGTACCTTCTGCCATCTGACTGCTGTGTGCCAGTGTAAGGACTCGAAGTCCTTCCTGTGCATATTTCTGGCAGACATCCAGGATTTCTTCTCTTCCCTCTGGAAAAAGAAACTGTGCCGCTCCCATAAGATAAGTTCCTCTGTCCTCAAATACAGCTCCACTGTATTTTCTGTCGGAAGAAAACGGAATAATATGCTCCGGCGTCATAGATGTTTTGGTTGGAAAGCGTTTACGCAGGGCATCAATCGTCGCATTCTGATCTTTAAGAACATACATGAGATTTCCCATCATGTCCTCAATTTCATGAATATCCTGCAGAGCTGCCGTTTCGTCTATGGTTTCTGCCTGATCCGCTTCCGTTTGCGAACCGGTATCTGGATTCTGTGTTTCAGCATTTTCCGGCTGTATTTCCTGATCCTGGAGCATTCTGCCTTCGTCCGGCTCTTCTTTGTCTTCTGTCAGATTTCTGAGAAGACTCTCACACCACGACTCCACACGCTCTACACACATGGTTCCTTCAGTGATTGTTCCGGTCTTGTCCAGACAGAGTGTATCAACTCTTGCCAGAGTCTCAATACAGTATAACTCCTGTACAAGAGTCTTCTTATTGGCCAGAACCAGTGCTCCCAGTGTCAATGCCACACTGGTGAGGAGTACCAGACCTTCCGGAATCATTCCCAGAACACCTGCGACCATACTCACAACAGAAGCCTTGAACGTATTTCCTACAATATAGTACTGTTTATAAAACAGCAGTGCTCCCAGCGGCACGATAATGATACTGATCACTTTCAGAATCGCATTCAGAGAATTCTTAAGTTCTGAATTGTGACGCTTGAATTCCTTTGCTTCGCTGGTGATCTGTGCCGCATAGTTATCCTTGCCGACATGAATGATCTGACAGCAGGCCTCTCCTGCTGTTACAAAGCTTCCTGAAAAAAGTTCATCTCCTACATTCTTTGGAAGGTTATCTGATTCACCTGTCAGAAGTGATTCGTTTACCTCTACACTGCCTTCCAGTACCTTTGCATCTGCCGGAACCTGATCACCGGTCTTAAGACAGACCAGATCATCAAGAACCAGTTCCTCTGTCGGGACAGTCCACTTCTTTCCCTCACGAATGACAATTGATTTCTTCGCGGTCAGAATCGCCAGCTTGTCAATGGTCTTCTTTGCACGGATTTCCTGTGCAATTCCAATCAGTGTATTGATAATAATGATACATACAAAAAATGCATTCTTATATGAACCGACCAGCAGTACAAGTACCAGAAGTACCAGGTTCAAAAAGTTAAAGAAGGTCAGCGTATTCTCTCTGACGATCTGTTTATATGTCCTGGTGTTTGGATTTTCATCCGCATTAACCTTGCCCTGCTCGATCCGCTCATTTACCTGTTCGTCTGTAAGTCCTGTCAACATTTCACCTCACAATTTATCTGCATACAAAAACACCTCTTGGGACATTTCCTGCAGACAGCAGCCTCAAATTTATGTTTCCCCCTCACAGCCGTTGTTTCTTAGTACTCTTCTTCTTCCTCGCCTTCGCTGATGTCTGACTTTGGTTTATCCAGACCTTCGATCACAATACCATGTTTCTCAGCGTAATCCCACAGTGCTGCGTGAATTGCTTCCTCTGCAAGAAGAGAACAGTGTACTTTGACCGGCGGAAGTCCGTCAAGTGCTTCCATAACGGCTTTGTTTGTGATCTGCATTGCTTCTTCAATAGTTTTGCCTTTGACCATTTCTGTTGCCATACTGCTGGTTGCAACTGCCGCACCACAGCCAAATGTTTTAAATTTGCATTCTTTGATGATATGTGTCTCATCATCGATATCAAGGAACATTCTCATGATATCACCGCATTTTGCGTTACCGACAGTTCCTACACCGCTTGCGCCCTCAATTTCTCCTACATTTCTTGGATGCTGAAAATGATCCATAACTTTTTCGCTGTACATAATATTTATTCCTCCTGTTTCTGTTTTTCATTAATTATTATTTCTGATTTTTGATAAAATCTTCATACAGTGGAGACATACTTCTCAGATTCTGTACGATTTCTTTCAGTTTATCTACTGTGAAGTCAAGATCTTCTTTTGTTGTCTCCTCACTCAGGGTAAGTCTCAGAGAACCGTGTGCGATCTCATGAGGCAGTCCGATAGCAAGAAGTACATGAGATGGATCCAGAGAACCTGATGTACATGCAGACCCACTTGAACCGCAGATACCGTTCTGATCAAGCATCAGGAGCATGGACTCACCTTCGATAAACTGGAAGCTTACATTTACGTTATTCGGAAGACGTCTTACTCTGTCACCATTCAGTCTTACATATGGGATTTCACTGGTGATACGTCCGATCAGATAATCTCTCAGTTCGATTTCTCTGTCTGTACGCTCTTTCATGTTTTTCATTGCCCGCTCTGCTGCTGCACCGTATCCTACGATTCCCGGAACATTCTCTGTACCTGCACGGCGTTTACGCTCCTGTGCTCCGCCATGTACAAAGGATCTGATCTTAACGCCCTTACGGATATAAAGGAAGCCGATTCCCTTTGGTCCGTTGATCTTGTGACCACTGGAACTTAACATATCAATATTACACTCTTCTACATCGATCGGAACCTGACAGAATGCCTGAACTGCATCTGTGTGGAACAGGATGCCATGTTCTCTGGCAATGCGGCCGATTTCTTTGATCGGCTGAATAGAACCGATCTCGTTGTTTGCAAACATAACAGAAATCAGAATTGTCTCCGGTGTGATCGCTTTCTCCAGTTCATCAAGACGTACAATACCATTTTCATCTACATCGAGATAGGTGATCTTTGCTCCTCTTTCCTTCTCAAGATATTCACAGGTGTGCAGGATCGCATGATGCTCGATCTTGGTTGTGATGATATGATTTCCTTTGGATTTATATGCTTCAAAGGTTGCCTTGAGTGCCCAGTTGTCAGCCTCGCTTCCGCCTGCTGTAAAGTAGATTTCTTCTTTTTTGGCATTCAGGACATCCGCTATCTGCTGTCTTCCTCTTGTCACTGCCTCTTTGCTCTTCTGTCCAAAATCATAAATACTGGACGGGTTTCCATAGTACTCGGAAAAATACGGAAGCATTGCCTCAAGAACTTCCGGTGCAGTTTTGGTTGTTGCCGCATTATCCAGATATATTAATTTATTCATGTTTTTTCCTCCTGATAAAAAATGAATTTTAGATCTTTTCCTTTTGTTTTTTCCGGCTTTCGTCTATCAACTGATCCAGCATCATGGTATCCACTGCCTGTGTGATACTGTCATTGATCCGTTTCCACACATATTTCGTCACGCAGATGTCATGATTCTCACAGGTGCTCTCATCCTCCATTCCGGAACACTGCGCTGCCTCCAGACTTCCCTCCAGCACTCTCAGGACATCACCCACAGAAATCTCTGCTGCCGGACGTCCAAGCCTGTAGCCTCCGCCAGCTCCCCTGGTGCTCTCTACCAGACCTGCCTTCTTGAGTTTCGCCATAAGCTGCTCAAGATAACTGTCGGAGATATTCTGTCTGACCGCAATACTCTGAATGGAAACGGCTTCTGTTTCACAATGCAGACCCAGATCAATCAAAGCTTTGAGACCGTATCTTGCTCTTGTTGACAGTTTCATCCACTCACCTCTTCATAATTCCCAGTGTTTTAGTCGGATTTATTTCAAAACCTACTTTAACAGAATACATTTGTTCTGTCAAGGTAGTTTTACGCATATACTGACAAAAAAGCTCCAGGTATTCCGTATGTCGAAAAAAACTTTTTTCAGGGGGACTTTTCTTCTCACCTGCGCCGGGCTTTTAAGCCGCATTATGGGCTTTTTTTATAGGATATTCCTGTCTCATACAATTGGTGCAGAGGGAATCGGCCTGTTTCAGCTTGTTCTCCCTCTCCAGACTCTCCTGCTCGCCATCACCTCTTCAGGTATACAGACCGCCCTTTCTCGTCTGATTGCTGCTCACTTTGCAACCGGAGAGCACAAAAAAGCCCGTGATTTCTTCTGTCTTGGAACACTTCTTGCTTTTTTATTCTCCTGTGTGGCTTCTTCCCTGCTGTTTCTGAAAGCCGATTTTTTTGCTGTACAGATTCTCAGAGAAGCACGTACAGAAGAGCTCCTGCGCATTCTCGCTTTCAGCCTGCCTTTTGCCGTTCTTCATTCCTGCATCAACAGTTATTATTTTGCCCGCAAAAAAGCTGCTTTTCCATCCGGCATGCAGTTTGTTGAGCAGCTTGTACGTGTCGGCTCTTCTTTTCTTCTGTATCTGATCTGTGTTTCCAATAATCTTCCCGTGACCGCCATGATTGCTGTCGGCGGCACACTTGCTTCAGAGCTCGCCGCCTCTATCCTTTCGCTGCTTGTTCTCTCACTTCACTTTCGCAGCTGCTCGCACAGGATTTTTCAGATTACAAAACCTTTTTCGGATTTACATGAAATCCTCCGTACTGCCTTTCCTGTTACGGTGAATCGGCTTCTTCTCTCCGTGCTTGCCGGTATTGAAGTCGTTTTGATTCCGCAAAGACTTCAGCTGTATGGGGTTTCTCCCAGCGAAGCACTCAGCATCTACGGTATTTTTACCGGACTCGCACTTCCCTGTATTCTTTTTCCTGCCACAGTCACCAACTCTGCCTCCGTAATGCTCATGCCTTCTGTCGCAGAAATGCAGGCTCTCGGATACCAAAAAAGGATACATTATATTACTGTTCAGACACTTCGGGCCAGCCTGCTGCTCGGCTGCATCTGTACTCTTATTTTTTATTGTGCCGGAGCCTTTATAGGGGATCTTCTTTTTCAAAGTCCGACTGCCGGAGCTTATATACAGACCCTCTCTTTTATCTGCCCCTTTTTGTACCTGAATACAACTCTGACAAGCATCCTACATGGGCTTGGGCAGACCGGACGAAGCCTTGTTCATAGTGCCGCCGGGATTTTGACCCGTATTCTTTTTGTAGTATTTGCAATTCCGGTTTACGGTATCCGCGGCTATCTGTATGGAATTCTCCTCAGCGAGATTCTTTTAAGCGGGCTTCATATTTATGCGTTACTTATGCAAAATTCCAAAGCATTTCCTATCGACAAGAAGTTTTGAATCGTTTATAATAAAGCGTTGTATACTTTAATTCTAAATAAAAAAACTCCAGTTCTTCACTGATACTGGAGTATTGTATTACAAGGTGTTGCATAAAAACACACAAAGGAGGAACATATGGCATTTAATTTTATCAAAAAATTACCTACGCCTGCTGAGATTCGCAATCAGTACCCTATCGATGCTGAAATCCAGGCCTTAAAAGAGAAACGTGATCAGGAAATCCGCGATGTCTTTACCGGGAAATCAGATAAATTTCTTGCGATCATTGGTCCATGTTCTGCTGATAACGAGGATGCGGTCTGCGATTATCTTCTTCGCCTTCGCAAAGTACAGGACAAAATAGCAGATAAGGTTCTGATCATTCCTCGCGTTTATACGAATAAACCACGTACTACCGGTGAGGGTTACAAAGGTATGGTCCATCAGCCTGATCCAGAAAAGGCACCTGACATGCTCGCAGGACTGGTAGCGATCCGCAAGATGCATATTCATGCAATTCAGGAAAGTGGTTTTACCTGTGCGGATGAGATGCTCTATCCGGAAAACTATCGTTATCTCTCCGACATTCTTTCTTACGTTGCAGTAGGCGCACGTTCTGTTGAGGATCAGCAGCATCGTCTGACTGTCAGCGGTATGGATATCCCTGCCGGAATGAAAAATCCTACCAGCGGTGATTTCAGTGTTATGATAAATTCTGTTGTTGCAGCTCAGGCTTCTCATCGTTTCATCTACAGAAGCTGGGAAGTAGAGACAGACGGAAATCCCCTCGCACATACAATTCTGCGTGGTGCTGTCAACAAACATGGTGAGGCAATGCCAAACTATCATTATGAGGATCTTCGTCTTCTTCTTGACAAATATCAGGAAAAAGATCTCAAAAATCCTGCTGTCATTGTAGATACCAACCATTCCAACTCCAACAAACAGTATGAACAGCAGGTTCGTATTGCCAAAGAAATCCTGCACAGCCGCATTGTTGATCCAGAACTTCACAAGCTGGTCAAAGGACTGATGATTGAAAGCTATATTGAACCAGGTAATCAGAAGATTGGCTGTGATCATATTTATGGTAAATCCATTACCGATCCATGTCTCGGATGGGAAGAATCCGAGAAACTTCTCTACACCATCGCAGAGCTCTGCTAAAACTGAATTCATTTTTGGCTTTATTATTAAAGTAAAAAGACCGTAATACAGACTCTTCTTTATATAAGTTCTGTATTCACGGTCTTTCTGTTTTATTGACGATCCACTTAATGACGCGGATGTGCTTTCATATAAACATCTCTCATCCTGGCTACATTCATCCCGAGATAAATCTGGGTGGAAGAGATATCCGAATGTCCGAGCATTTCCTGTACGCTCTTGATATCAGCTCCATTCTGAAGCATATGTACTGCAAAAGAATGTCTCAATGTATGTGGTGTAATGTCTCGGTAAATACCCGCTGCTTCCGCATAGCTCTTAAGAACTTTCCAGAATCCCTGTCTGCTCATGGATCTGCCGGAACAGTTTGTGAACAGGGCATTTTCTGCCTTATTCTTTACAAAATATCCTCTTCCATGCTCCATGTAATCTACAAGTGCTCTCTTGCTGACATTTCCAATCGGGATGATCCTCTCCCTGTCTGTATCATGACAGATCACATATCCAAACTGAAGATTCAGATCCGAGACCTGAAGATGAATCAGTTCACTTACACGCATGCCTGTAGCATAAAGCAGTTCCAGCATTGCTCTGTCGCGAAGTCCCTTTGCTGTATTGATATTCGGCTGCTTCAAAAGGCGGTCTACCTCCTGAACGGATAATATTTCCGGCATTTTCTTCTCTACCTTAGGCGGCTTCAGATCCTCGGAAGGATCCGCTTTGATTCTTCCCTCTTTAAAAAGATACTGAAACATTGCACGGATAGACGCTATATTTCTGGAGATTGTTGAGGATGCCAGATTCTCATTCTTAAGTTCACTGAGATATGCCTTGAGATCCAGACTTGTCACCTCCACAAAATCACAGATATCCTGTTCCTGCAGATATCGGATCAGTTTCCGTAAATCTCTCTGGTATGAAATTTCTGTATTAGCCGATGTATTCTTAGTCGTATGTAAATATGCGATAAATTCTGCGAGTGTTCTTTCCATTCCTTTTATTTCCTGTCTAACCTTGTACTATGTCTTTCATTGTCCGACAACAACTTCTGTCAGTTCGTGTATTCTATCAGGCGGTCACTGTTCACACCACATCTGATGTACTCTGATTATACTTTCTATTTTACATAAAATCAATTTGTTTTTTTCCAAAATTTCATGTAAAATCAACGTTTTCAACGTCGAATACAAAATATTGTTCAGATTATGGTAAACCATACTATATCTTGTTTTTCAGAAAATTCCAACTTTTTCCAGCAACCATTCCAGCACGATCGGATTACAATATACCTCTGTCAGCATACCAAGCAGATAAAAGATTCCACTCAGAATAACCTGCAAAAAATACCTCGATACACTGCCTGTTATCATTCCTTTATTTTTCCAGATTTTCATAGACTGCCTGTAACTTTGATCACAGAGATAAAAAACAGATGGAATATAAAACAGATACTGCGGAAATAACAGTCCTGCTCCAACCAGTCCGCCCTGCAAGCCAAACTGCAGAACAGACATTGTCAGAAGTAACCCCAACTTCATTCCGAGATAAACGCTTCCTGCCACTGCAAATGGTACTCCAAATACAGAAATCCCACATCCCATTCCAAGAAGATACACACTGCCTCTCATCTTAACTACCTGCAGCAAATATTCTGTCTGATCTTCACTCCCCGCTGCAAATGTTCTCAAAAGATACATTGTCGAAAGTGTCTGCTGATGCCACTCCATTCTCCAGAGAATATCCGGAAGGACTATTCCTATAACAAGTCCGGCCATAAACAGACTCTGTACCGGAAAGCCTTTCGTCCTGTGCCAGTCTGAATGTTTTCTCATAGCTTCACCCTGTACAATTCTACGGATTTATTATAAAAAGTAGAACAAAAAAAGAGCATGACACTTATATGTATCACACTCTTTCTGGGTATTTCTATAATTACTTAGCGTAATCTACTGCTCTGCTCTCTCGTATAACGTTTACCTTGATCTGACCCGGATATTCAAGCTCAGCCTCAATCTGTTTGGCAATATCTCTTGCCAGCAGAACCATATCTGCATCTGTCACATGCTCCGGTACTACCATTACACGAATCTCTCTGCCCGCCTGTATAGCAAAGGACTTGTCTACACCTTTGAATTCATTGGTAATGTCTTCCAACTGTTTCAAACGATTTGTATATGTCTCAAGTGTCTCTCTTCTTGCACCTGGTCTTGCTGCTGAAATTGCATCAGCCGCCTGAACAATACATGCAATAAGAGACTCTGGTTCAACATCTCCATGATGTGACGCCACTGTATTGATGACGATCGGTCCCTCTTTGTATTTCTTACAAAGATCCACACCAATCTGGATATGGGAACCCTCTACTTCATGGTCAATGGATTTACCAATATCATGAAGCAGACCTGCACGCTTCGCCATACGGACATCCACGCCAATTTCTCCTGCAAGAAGTCCGGAAAGCTGTGCTACTTCGATAGAATGCTTCAGTGCATTCTGTCCATAGCTGGAACGGAACTTCATACGTCCAAGAAGTTTCAGAAGTTCCGGATGAATACCATGAACACCAACATCCATTGCAGCATTCTCTCCATCCTCTCGGATCTGTGCTTCTACTTCTTTCTGTGCTTTCTCTACCATTTCTTCAATTCTTGCTGGATGGATACGTCCATCCACAATAAGCTTCTCCAAAGCAACTCGCGCAATCTCACGGCGAATCGGATCAAACGCTGATAAAACAACCGCTTCCGGAGTATCGTCGATGATGAGATCCACACCTGTCAGTGTCTCCAGTGTACGGATGTTACGTCCTTCACGTCCGATGATTCTTCCCTTCATCTCATCACTTGGAAGCTGCACAACTGAAATTGTAGTTTCAGCTACATGATCTACTGCACATTTCTGAATGGCATTGACCACATATTCTTTTGCTTTCTTGTCTGCTTCATCTTTTGCTCTGTTCTCTAATTCCTTGTAGAGTCTGGCTACGTCTACTTTGACATCGTCTTCTACACTTCTGAGTAACTCGTCTTTTGCCTGGTCGGAGGTCAGACCGGAAATTCTTTCCAGTTCCTGTACTCCTTTTTGTTCAAGTTCTTCTACTTTCTTTTCTCTCTTTTGTAATTCAGCAACCTTTGCTGTACACTCTGCCTCACGCTTCTCAACTGCATCAGCCTTCTTATCAACAGATTCTTCCTTTGATAATACACGCCTTTCATATTTCTGCAGTTCGTTTCTACGTTCTTTGGTTTCCTTCTCCAGTTCGTTTTTCGTTCTGAGAGATTCTTCCTTTACTTCCAATAATGCTTCTCTTTTTTTCGTTTCAGCAGTTTTTAAAGCTTCATCTATGATGCTTCTTGCTCTGTCTTCTGCTGTGCCAACAACTTCCGCATCTTTCTGAGCTTTGTTATTGACAGCAACCTTGCAAGTAACAGGAACCGCAATAAGCAGTGCGACCACTACAGCGACAATTGCAACAAAAATTGTGCTTGCCACAGGAGCACCTCCTTATTTAGTTTTCATTGTACAAATACAACAATACAAGTTTAGCTGTTTTTAAGAATTATGTCAAGTTTTTCTATCTATATTGTTTGAATATTTTCGCGGAATATTACCTGCGAGCAGTTACGCAGAATGTAATATTTAATTCTTCCAGTGCAGAACTGATCTCGCCCTGTCTGAACCCGCGTCTTGCAAAGTATCCCATAAGGCGGCGCATCTCTCTCTCATCCAATTCTGAATCCGCCGGATATCTCTTCTCTATAAGACTGACAAGAAGTGCATGCTCATCCGGTGTCTCCAGTTCTTCTGCCTCTTCCCATGCTGACTGTATTATCTGTCTGTCTACTCCCTTCTGCTGCAGTTCCTGAAAGATCTTCTGACGGCTCTTATTATGGATCCGATACATAATATAATGAAATGCATATCTCTCATCATTGATATACCCCAGTTCTCTTACATAAGATACCGCGTCCTCTGCCGCTTTCTCAGAGAAACCTGCCTGCTTCAGTCTGTCGGCAAGACCACGCTCTGTCCTGTCCATATGTTCCAGAAGACGGAGTGCCTTCCTGCGTGCCTGCTGCTGTTCCTGATAATGATCTGTCATATGTCTTATTCTTCTGTCTCAGTTTCCGGTGTTGCTGCCTTGCCTGCTGCCTGAGCTGTACCTTCTTCCTCCGGAAGGAGATGATACTGGATTCTTACCTGCTTCTCAATCTCCTCACAGATCTCCGGATGATCCTTGAGGTAAACCTTAACATTCTCACGTCCCTGTCCGATTCGCTCTCCATTGTACGAATACCATGCTCCGCTCTTATTTACTACGTTGCACTCCGCTGCGAGATCAAGGATCTCTCCTTCTCTGGAGATGCCGGTACCAAACATGATATCAAATTCCGCCTGCTTAAACGGCGGTGCAACCTTATTCTTGACAACCTTGACCTTGGTATGGTTACCAACCATCTCGCCGCCCTGTTTCAATGTCTCTGTTCTTCTTACATCCATGCGGACAGATGCATAAAACTTAAGGGCACGTCCGCCTGTAGTGGTCTCAGGGTTGCCAAACATAACTCCAACCTTCTCACGAAGCTGGTTGATAAAAATAACTACACAATTGGATCTGCTGATTGCTGCTGTAAGCTTCCTCAGAGCCTGTGACATCAGTCTTGCATGAAGTCCGACATGGCTGTCTCCCATATCTCCCTCGATTTCTGCCTTCGGGACAAGGGCTGCAACAGAGTCCACGATCACAATATCCACTGCACCAGAACGCACCATAGTTTCTGTGATCTCCAGCGCCTGCTCACCATTATCCGGCTGTGAAATATAAAGATTATCAATATCCACACCGATATTCTTGGCATAAACCGGATCAAGTGCATGCTCTGCATCAATAAATCCTGCAATTCCTCCGCGTTTCTGAACCTCTGCTACCATGTGCAGGGCAACGGTTGTCTTACCACTGGATTCAGGTCCATAGATCTCAACAATACGTCCCTTCGGCACTCCGCCTACTCCGAGTGCTATATCCAGACCAAGAGAACCTGTCGGAACTGCCTCTATCTGCATATGCGCACTGGAATCTCCAAGCTTCATCACCGAGCCCTTGCCATACTGCTTCTCAATATGTCCAAGTGCCGCTTCCAGTGCTTTCTGTTTCTCTTCGTTCATCATATCTGTGGATCTCCTTTTTATAAATATATGTTTGATGCGAACTTATGTTTCGCAAACCTATGTTCGTATTTTCTTCTTATATGCTATTATAAATCCCCTTTAATGTCAAGGAAAACTTTTCGCCATTCTTCTTCGTTTTTCGCCTTTTTGCAGACAAAGGGGGATACCATTATATCTGGTATCCCCCGAAAAAAAGCTATTCGTTTATTGCTTTCCGGCACTGATCCGTTTTATTTGTCTCCGATCAGCCAGTTGTACATTTCTTCATACTGTTTTGCTGAATGGTTCCATGAGAAATCAGCTGCCATCGCACGATCTACCATCTTGTTCCACTCACGCTTGTTGTCATAGAATACGCGCTCTGCGTTACGGACAGTGGCAAGCATTTCATGTGCATTGTAATTGGTAAAGCTGAATCCTGTTCCTGTTCCCTCAAACTCATTATATGGCTGTACCGTATCCTTAAGACCGCCTGTCTCACGAACGATCGGAAGAGTTCCGTAACGAAGGCTCATAAGCTGGCTTAAGCCGCATGGCTCAAATAATGAAGGCATGAGGAATGCATCAGATGCCGCATAAATACGATGTGACAGTGGTTCATCATAATAAATCTGTGCAGATACCTTGCCATGATATTTCCAGTCAAAATGACGGAACATATTTTCATAGCGTTCTTCTCCGGTACCAAGAACAACCAGCTGTACAGCATCCTGACAGAGTTCATCCATAACATATGCGATCAGGTCAAATCCTTTCTGATCTGTCAGTCGGGAAACAATACCGATCAGCATTGCATTCGGATCCTCATTCAGTCCGAGATCTCTCTGGAGCTGAAGTTTGTTCTTAACCTTTTCTTTGCGGAAGGTCTTGGCATTATAATTCTGAGTAATGCATGTATCTGTCTCCGGATTAAATACGTCATAATCAATTCCATTGACGATACCACGAAGATCATGTGATCTTGCACAGAGAAGTCCATCCAGTCTTTCTCCATAGAACGGTGTTTTGATCTCTTCTGCATAAGTATTGCTGACAGTAGTCACCGCATCTGCAAAAACGATACCGCCCTTTAAGAAGTTTGCGTCCTTATAAGCCTCCAATTTGTCCGGTGCAAAGTAGTAATCAGAAAGACCAGTGATTCCCTGCACAGTCTTTACATCCCATACGCCCTGGAATTTAAGATTATGGATTGTCATGATTGACTTAATACCCCAGAAGAATTCGTTCTGCTGGAAAGAATCATGCAGATAAACCGGTACAAGACCCGTCTGCCAGTCATGACAGTGAATCACATCCGGACGGAAATTGATTACCGGAAGCACAGACAGAACCGCTTTGGAGAAAAATGCAAATTTCTCAAGATCCCATGGTGCACTGTCATATGGTTTCGGTCCGCTGAAATAGTATTCATTGTCAATAAAGTAGAAGTGAATTCCCTCATACTCCAGATGCATGATTCCTACATAACAGTTCTTATATCCCAGATCCATATAAAAATGCGTGATATACTCCATTCTGTCTTTCCATTCCTGTTTCATGCAGGCATATTTCGGCAGAATAACCCTGACGTCAAAATAACGCTTGTCAAAGCATTTCGGAAGTGCTCCTGCTACATCGGCAAGTCCTCCTGTCTTAATAAATGGCACTGCTTCTGATGTTGCAAATAAAATATTTTTCATCTGTAATGGCCCTCCTTGCTCCCATCTCTATAAAAGCTGTACAGATAAGCCGATTCTGAAACAGCTTTTTTGTTTATTATACCCTATAATGCACTTATTGGAAAGAGCGTTTTTTATATTCCAGACGAATTTTGTCAGCAATCAGCGCAATGAATTCTGAATTTGTCGGCTTGCCCTTGCCCGTACTTACAGTATATCCAAACAACGCATCGATGGTATCCATCTTGCCTCTGCTCCATGCCACCTCAATCGCATGACGGATTGCCCGTTCCACACGGCTTGGCGTGGTCTGATATTTCTTTGCGATTGTCGGATACAGGATTTTTGTAATAGAATTCAGCATCTCAATATCATTTACTGACAGGATGATCGCATCTCTTAAGTACTGATAACCTTTAATATGTGCCGGAACACCAATTTCGTGAATGATATTGGTGACATCGCTTTCCAGATTTCTTGTCATATAAGCTGCTGTATCTTCTTTTACAATATTCTGATGAACATTTTCGCGGATTCTGCGGTCACTGCCTCTTCTTAAATTCTTAATGCGATTAAGAAGAACCTGATTATCAAATGGCTTAAGCATATAATACTCTGCACCGAGATTAAATGCATCCTCTGTAATTCTCTCCTGTCCAACAGCAGATACTACAATAAACACCGGTGTTTTCTTAAGTCCTGGATCATGATTACAGTTTTCCATAACGGTAAGTCCATCCATCTTCGGCATGATAATATCAAGAACAACAACATCCGGCTGTCTTTCTTTTATGATATTACAGATTTCTTCTCCGTTATGTGCCTTACCTACCAGCGTAAGATCCTTATCCTCTTCAATCATACGACCCAGTATTTCTACCATTTTTTCATTATCATCTGCAATTGCTACATTTAACTTTTCCATGAGGTCCGTTTCCTCCTAACCTATTGTCATTCGACTTTGCTCATCAAAAACCCTTATATGTTAACAGGTCATATTATAGTGTAAACTTCCCCGCGAAATCAAGCCGAAACAGGGAGAAAGCCTGGATTTTCGTTCACATTAAATCTACCTGTTTCGGCCTCTGCCTGCATAAAACATCTCTGTTTTTCCTTTTTTCTGCGGCATTCCCGATGACTTTTTATGCCATCAGTTTTTTTATTTTTCTGCCCTGTTTTGAAGACAGTTTATCTCTATATCGACTCTCATTGCTGATTTTTTCCACTATTCTCCAGCATGGTTTCTGCAAATATCCCATAACCACTCGTAGAATCCTGCACAAATACATGCGTGACAGCTCCTGCAAATTTCTCGTTCTGTATCACCGGACTTCCACTCATTCCCTGTACAATTCCTCCTGTTTTGTCAATCAGTTCCTGATCTGTAACATGGATGACAAAACTTTTATTTGTATCTTCATGATTCAGATCGATCTTTACAATTTCCGCATCATACGCCGATACCTGTCCATCCACACAACACAATATCTGTGCCGGTCCGGTTTCAAGTTCCTGCTTATAAGCCATCGGCATTCTCATAAGCGTGATCTGATCCAGCGGACCGGTGAAATTTCCATAAATTCCGTTTTCCCCGTTCTTTTTTATGGACCCTATCACCCTGTCAGAATCGTAACGGATCAGTCCCGCAAGTTCTCCCGGATTTCCATTGCTTCCTTTCTGAACTCCCAGAATCTCGGCCTGATAAAGTGCTCCGCTTTCTATCTTCAAAAGCTTTCCTGTATCTATATCGCTGATTCCATGTCCCAGTGCTCCGTATCTTCCGTCCTCATCTACAAAAGTCAGAGTACCGATTCCCTGCGTATTATCTCTCACCCAGATTCCAAGCTTATATGCCCCCTGCACATCTTTCACCGGAGTGAGGGTGAGCGGAATGATCTTGTCGTTTCTCAGCACTTCTACTTCTACATCCTGACCATCCAGTGCCCTGATATCTTCAATCAATTCTCTCTTGGAATGTATGACCTGCGAATTAAATGCCACAATGTAGTCTCCTGGTTTTACAATGTTTTTGGCCGGTTCTCTGGAAATTCCCTCTTCTGACAAAATCTCGCCTGTGTCTATGATAAGTACCCCATCTGTTTCCATATAAATTCCCACAGTGCTTCCGCTGACATATACCGATCTGCTTTCAGAAGGTATGACTCTGATCTCTTTAAATGGGATCACTCCCATAATACTGCATCCTATCGTATAACTTCCTGTTCCTGAGACTGAAACTGCATCCTCAAAAGTCAGCAGAGGATGTTCCAGAATCTGCTCAAGCTTTATTTCCTGTTCTTTCTGTACATGAATCTCATCAGGGATCCTGCGATCCAGATATCGATATCCCATACACCCTATTACCAGGAGATCCAGTCCGAGACACCACAGAATCCATATTCTATACTTTCTTTTTCTGTTCACCCTGCCACATCCTTTCGTAATAAAAAAAGAGAAGAGATCTCTGTCAGACCTTCTTCTCTTATTATGCTTTGATTCACTTTATTTGACTCTTGTATTTTTATGTACCTGTGCCAATTCTTTCATTTCTTTTGCATTCTGATAAACAGCCTGGGTGATCTCTGCTCCGCCAAGCAGTCTGGCAAGTTCCCTCACAGAATCCTCACCCTCCAGCGGATGTATTTCTGTTATGGTTTCCGTTCCCCGCTGATGTTTTTCAATCTCAAAATGAATATCCGCCATTGCTGCGATCTGCGGCAGATGTGTAATGCAGAGTACCTGATGATGCTTCCCGATGACCGCCATTTTTTCGGATACTTTCTGTGCAGTTCTTCCACTGATACCGGTATCAATCTCATCAAAGATCAGCGTTTCAATCTGGTCACGGTCTGCAAGAATTGCCTTAAGTGCCAGCATGATTCTTGAAAGCTCACCGCCAGATACAATTCTTCCCAGTGGTTTCATGGATTCTCCGGGGTTTGTGGAAATTTTATATTCAATTTCATCAAATCCACCCGAAGTATATTCTTCCCTGCGTCTGAAATCAATTCCAAACTGTACATCAAGGAAATTCAAGTCTTTCAATCCCTCAATGATCTTCTCTGTGAGAGTCTTACTGTATTCTTTCCTGATTTCTGAAAGAACATTCGAAACTTCCTCCAGATTTTTTTGAGACTTTGTCAGATTTTGTCTTGCTTCCTCGAAACGTTCTTCATACCTGTCAATATCTTCCAGTTTCTGCTGCTGGTGCTGTGCATACTTTTGAATCTCTTCTATGCTCTGGCCATATTTTGCCTTAAGGTTATTGATCAGATCCAGTCTTTTCTCTGTTTCAAAAAATGTCTCCTCATCAAAACAGAGATCCTCCACATAGGATGACAGTTCACGGTTAAAATCATTTAAAAGACTGTCCACTTCCTGAAGTGTTCCTGACATAGCTTCCAGCTGGCTGTCAAACTCTGTCACTCTCGTCAGTTCTCTTATCGCCATGCCCACAGCATCTCCTGCTCCCTGTGCAGAATCATATCCTGTCAGATCACGGACGCTCTGAAGAGTCTCAAGAATTTTTTTGCCATTGTTTAATTTACGATAAAGTGTTTCCAGTTCCTCATCTTCACCGGGACGAAGCTGCGCTGACTCAATCTCATTGATCTCAAACTCAAGAAAAGCTCGTTCCCTGTTCCTCTGCTCCTCATCTGTATCCAGAGCTTTAAACTCCTGCATATACTTGCGATATTCTCTATATGCTTCGTAAACTCTGGTTTTCGCCGGATAAATCTGTTTTTTGCCATATGCATCCAGAATTTCAAGCTGTTTATCCTGGTACAGAAGTGACTGATGCTCATGCTGTCCATGAATATCAAGAAGACACGAAGCAGCTTCCTTCATCTGGCCTACCGTACAGGTCTCACCATTGATCTTGTTGATACTCCTGCCATCCATAATCTTACGTGCAAGAAGTATCTGACCATCTTCAAGCTCTGTTCCAAGTTCTTTAAGGGCCTCCTGCACACGCGGATTTTCTACCTGAAACAAGAGTTCTACAAGTGCGTACGATGCTCCTGCACGGATCATGTCCTTTGTACTTCTTCCTCCCAGGATCAGCTGCATGGATCCAAGAAGAATAGATTTACCGGCACCGGTCTCACCGGTAAGGATGTTCAGTCCTGGTCCGAATTCTACTTCTATGTCTTCGATCAGGGCAAGATTCTTCACATGAAGATGTATTAACATAATTTCAAGATTCCTTTCAGTTTCAATGCCACAGCCTGTGCCTGCTCTCCATCCCTTGCCACGCACATCACAGTGTCATCCCCTGCAATGCTTCCCAGGATTTCTTTCCATTTCAGTGCATCCAGTGCTGCTGCCACACCCATTGCCATCCCCGGAACCGTCCGGATCACGACCATATTCTGCCCTACGTCAATAGAAGTAAGTGCATCATGGAGCACTCTTGTATATTTATCACTCAATTCCGCGGCAGCCTCTGAAAGAATCGCATAATGCGATTTTCCGTCTTTTCCTGTAACCTTTGTCATCTTCAGTGCACGGATATCTCTGGAAACAGTAGCCTGAGTTACTTTGAACCCGGCTTCGTTGAGCCGCGCTGCCAGTTCCTCCTGTGTATCAATATCATACTGACGAATCAGCTCCATTATTTTTTCATGTCTTGCTACCTTCACATTCAACCTCCATTACACTAACTGTCGCGCATTTTCTGGCGAAGTACCTCAACAAAACTTAAATGATTCAATTTCAGGATTCTGGTGCTTACAGCAGCCTTCTGTATAACAATCCTGTCTCCTGTCACCATGGGAATCGTCGTATCCCCGTCAAAAGAAGCCACTCCATACTCCTGAACCTGTCGTCTGCCCTCACCAAGTTCAACTGTGATTACATCCTCTGCCGGAAAAATAATACTTCTTGTATTCAGAGTATGCGGTGCAATCGGTGTCATCAGAGTCATGGAACCATTTGGTGCCACAATAGGCCCTCCACAAGAAAGGCTGTATCCTGTAGATCCCGTAGGCGTCGAAATAATGATACCATCTGCATTATAAGAATTCAGATATACATTATTGACATAATTTTTGAATCGAACCACACGAAGGTGTCCATCTCTGCCGATCACGATATCATTCAATGCCACATCTCTGCCTACGATCTTATCATCTCTCCAGACAGTTCCCGTAAGCATCATTCTCTCTTCGATCTCGTAATCGTCTTCTTTTAATTTGTCAAGTGCAGAATACACAGACTGTTTGTCCACCTCTGCCAGGAATCCCAGCGTACCAAGGTTGATTCCAAGCATGGGAATTTCTCTGTGGACAACGTCTCTCGCAGCCTGAAGAAGAGTCCCGTCACCACCAAGAACCAGAATACACTGTGTATCCTCCGGGATCAGATCCGGATTGGTATAATGATATGCTCCTTCTTTTTTGCGTTCAGCCTGCTGTACCATACATCTGCAGCCATTCTTGTGCAGATATTCCTCAATCTGACCCGAAAACTCAAGGTTTTCGTCCTTATCACTGTTCGTAATGATATAAAAATTGTCCATTCCTCTGTTCTGCCTTCCCTGACTAATCAAGCTGGCCGTGTGCTTCCTGCACCACAGCTTCCGGAGATACCTCCAGGGCAGATTCACAGACCGTACCTTCCGGTCTCTTTTTAAGATGAAGAAGATACTCGATATTTCCCTCCGGTCCTTTGATCGGGGAAAAAGAAAGATGATTTGGCTCAAGTGCGATTGACATCGCATAAGCCATTACTTTCTCAATAACCTCCAGATGTACTGCCGGGTCACGAACCACACCCTTTTTGCCGACTTTCTCTCTGCCGGCCTCAAACTGCGGTTTAATAAGGCAGACAATCTCACCATCTTCGGTCAGAAGGTTTCTTACCGGAAGCAATACCTTGGTCAGCGAAATAAAAGAAACATCGATGGAAGAAAACTGTGGTGCCTCCTGAATGTCCTCCGAAACTACATAGCGAATATTTGTTTTTTCCATACAGACAACTCTCGGATCATTTCGCAGTCCCCAGTCAAGCTGTCCATATCCCACATCGATGGAATAAACCTTGACAGCCCCGTTCTGAAGCATACAGTCAGTAAACCCGCCAGTAGATGCTCCCACATCCATGCACACCTTCCCATCCAGGGAAACACCGAAATTGTTCATTGCCTTTTCAAGCTTCAGCCCTCCACGACTCACATACGGAAGTGTATTTCCGCGAACTTCTATCTTTACGGTTTCCTGGAACATGGTTCCTGCTTTATCTTCCTTCTGTCCGTTTACATAAACATCACCGGACATGATATATGCTTTTGCTTTTTCTCTGGAAGGTGCAAGTGCACGCTCCACCATCAAAAGATCCAGTCTTTTTTTCATTGCTGCTCCTCATATTCCTCTATTGCATCAAGGATATCCGGTACTGACAGACCAATCTTTGCCCGCAGACTTCGGATTTCTCCATGCTCTACAAAACGGTTCCAGACAGCGATCGGAAGTACCCTCACCTCCGGATGGCAGGCTTCCATATAAGTTGCCACATGCTCACCAAAACCGCCGTTTCTGACATTTTCTTCTACAGTTACAATTAATTTATGATTTCCGGCAAGTGCATCCAAAAGTGCAGTATCCAGCGGTTTGACAAATCTTGCATTAACAAATGTCGGTTTTCTGCCCCGTTCCTTAAGCTCCTTACAGACCGCCTCACATACTTCTGTCATACTGCCCACGGAAATAACTGCCAGTTCCTCACCTTCAAAGATCACTTCACTCCTGCCATACTGGATCGGACTTTCAAATTCTTCCAGTCCCTGATAGGCACTGCCTTTCGGATAACGAATCGCACACGGTCCGCCAAGATGTACTGCAAATTCCAGCATCTTCTGAAGCTCCCATTGATTTTTGGGTGCCATCACTGTCATATTTGGCATCATAGTCAGATAAGACAGGTCAAAACAGCCCTGATGTGTTTCTCCGTCAGCTCCCACAAGACCAGCACGGTCGATTGCAAAAATCACATGGAGATTCTGCATACAGACATCATGAAGCATCTGATCCACTGCTCTCTGCAAAAAGGACGAATAGATTGCCACTACCGGTATCATTCCGCCAAGAGCCAGTCCTGCAGCAAAAGAAACCGCATGTTCCTCGGCGATTCCTACGTCAAACAGACGGCTCGGAAATTTCTTTTCAAATTCTACAAGACCGGTTCCTTCTTTCATTGCCGCTGTGATTCCAACCAGCTTTGTATGCTCCTTGCCCAGCTTCACCATGGTTTCCGCAAAAACATCGGTATAGGTCGGGCATTTCTTTGAGGAAAGCTGCTTTCCTGTCGCAATATCGAACGGTCCTGTTCCATGAAACTGATCCGGATGTCTGCGTGCCGGTTCATATCCTCTGCCCTTCTCTGTAAGGACATGCACTATCACCGGTCCTTCAACCCTTTTGGCCTCATTAAAAAGTCTCATCATCTGACGCATATTATGTCCGTCCACCGGTCCCAGATAGGTAAGTCCCATATTTTCAAAAAGCATTCCGGGAATGATCAGCTGCTTAATACTGCTCTTTGTCTTGCGCATCGTATCTACCAGTGCCGTCCCTACCCTTGGAATCTTCTGGAGATTTTTGGTCACATTTATTTTCATTCCTGTGTAGGATTCTGCTGTGCGGATCGCACTCAGATAGGAGGACATTCCACCGACATTTTTGGAGATGGACATATTATTATCATTCAGAACAATAATAAAATTAGTCTTAAGTTCTGCTGCATTATTTAATGCCTCATATGCCATTCCTCCGGTAAGTGCACCATCTCCGATCACAGAAACCACACGATAGTTCTGCCCCTGAAGATCTCGTGCTCTCACATATCCAAGACCTGCCGAGATAGAATTGGAACTGTGTCCTGCATCAAAGGCATCACAGTCACTCTCACTTCTCTTTGGAAAGCCACTCATTCCGCCTTCTTTTCGCAGTTTCTTAAACCCCTCTTTTCTGCCGGTAAGGATTTTGTGGGTATATGCCTGATGTCCTACATCCCATATAATCTTATCCTGCGGCAGTTCCAGTACATTATGGAGTGCCAGTGTCAGCTCTACTGCCCCAAGGTTGGATGCCAGATGGCCTCCTGTCTGACTCACTGATGAGATCAGAAATTCCCTGATCTCATCAGCAAGCTGTGGAAAATCTGCTAAAGCTATTTTGTGTATATCATTTGGCTTATTGATTTTTTCCAACATCCTTTGTATCCCTCTTTCATTTTCTGCGGCTGGCCATCTCCATAATCAATGCCGTCAGAAATTTATTTTTGTTGCTTAAGTTTTCCAGAATGGACTGTGCCTGCTCTGAAAACTGCAAAACCTGTTCAGATGCCTTCTCTACTCCAAACAGCGTCACATAGGTAACCTTATGATTCTTTTCATCACTGTGAACCGGCTTGCCCAGTTCCTGGCTACTACTTGTGACATCCAGGATATCATCCTGGATCTGAAATGCCATTCCTATAGCAGAAGCCGCTTTCTCAATCAGGGCTGTCTGCTCCTCATCTGCTCCGCCAAGAATGGCCCCCGCCATCATGGAAGCCTCGATCAGTGCCGAGGTCTTGTGTTCATAAATATAATCCAGCATTTCTCTGGATATCTCTTTGCCGTCATTCTCAACGTCCACACTCTGTCCGCCAAGCATTCCGTGGATTCCTGTCTTTTCTGACATGATCTTCAGTGCGCGGATCACCCTGTCGGTATCAGAAGTCATCTCGAAAGTCTTAAGCATCGTCTCATATGCATAATTGAGCAGACTTACTCCGCTCAGAACACCCATGGCTTCTCCATAGACTTTGTGTGTGGTCAGTCGGCCTCTTCTGTAGTCATCATTGTCAATCGCCGGAAGATCATCATGGATCAAGGAATGCGTATGGATCATCTCTATCCCTGCCATAAAAGGTTCGGCAAGCTGTTCGTCCTCTCCAAACATCCGGAAGGTTTCCAGAAGAAGAATCGGTCTTAAACGTTTCCCGCCGGCGCACATGCTGTAATTCATCGCCTCTGCCATTGTCCTGGCAAAGCCGGATTCCTTCGGAAGCCATCTGCGTATTACTTTCTCTGCGTATTCTGTTCTTATCTGTAATTCTTCTTTAAAATTCTCGTAATGTTCCATCCTCATCCATCTGGAGCATCTTTTTTTCTACTGTGTCCAGTTTGTCACTGCAGTATTTAAGAAGCTCCATTCCTTCTTTATAAAAACGAAAAGAATCCTCCAGGGATGTTTCACTGTTTTCTAATTTCACAGCAAGATTATCCAATTCCTGAAAGACCTCTTCTATTGTCTTTGCTTCTGTTATTTCTGCCATTCTTCCCTCCTGCTGTCAAAAACTTCTGCCCGGATCACACCGTCCGTCACGGAAATCTCCACTCTGTCTCCCGGTTTGACCTGTTCGACAGAAGTAATCCCCCTGCCATCCTGATCTGCCACAAAAGAATAGCCCTGATTCAGCTTTGCCAGCGGCGACATTCCCTGATAACGCTCCAGGTAAATTCCCAGCCTGTGTCGATACTGCTGAAGCTTATTCTTCATCGCACTTCGCAGTGCATCATCATAGTCAGCCAGAATCTGTCTGTTATCCCGCAGACGACTCTCCGGACTCAGATATTTCAGACGCAGCTTATATTGCTCAAGACGCACCTTCTGGTATTCTATTCGCTCCCGCATATCCCGTCTGAAACGTTCTCGATAGTTATCAAGGGTGTGCATTACCTGTGCAAAATCATCTACTGCAAGCTCAGCAGCTGCTGATGGTGTCGGTGCACGCAGATCTGCTGCAAAATCTGCAATCGTAAAGTCCGTTTCATGACCAACTGCAGATATGATCGGGGTACGGCACTCGAAGATTGCCCTTGCAACCTTCTCTTCATTGAATGCCCAGAGATCTTCGATGGAACCGCCTCCGCGTCCTACAATGATCGTATCCACACCTGCCCCATCAAGCATACGGATACCCTGCACAATGCTGTCGGCTGCCCCGTCGCCCTGTACCAGTGCCGGATACAGAATGATCTGAAGATAAGGATTCCTGCGCAGAGAAATATTTCGGATATCCTGTACTGCCGCACCCGAAGGTGCGGTCACAACGCCAAGCTTCTGTATAAAACGTGGGATCGGCTGCTTATATTCCGGAGCAAACATCCCCATTTCTTCCAGTTCTGCCTTCAGAGCAAGGAATCTCTCATAAAGTGCACCTGCCCCTTCCAGCGTAATCTCTCTGGCGTACATCTGGTAGCGTCCGTCTCTCTCGTAGACATCCACCGCACCGCCGACTACAACACGGTCACCATCCTTCATTCGAAATGCAAGACCTCTTCTCTGCCCTGCAAACATCACACAGGAAAGCAGACCTGTCTCATCCTTCAGTGAAAAATAAATATGCCCGCTCGGATGATATTTACAGTTTGATACCTCACCCTTGACATATATTTTCTTGAGGATATAGTCCTGCGTAAACATATTTCTGACGTAACGGTTGACCTGTCCTACAGAATAAATTGTTTTCATTTAATTAGAACTTTCTTCTGTCTCTGACTCCCCGGAAGCCTTCTTTGATGAACGGATAATGATCTTGGCCTGATGAGCAGGACGACGCTTCTTAGGTGCTTCCCCTGTTTCTTTCTTACCACTGGCAATTTTACCAAGAATTCCGTTTACGAAGGAACCTGAGTCCTCTCCACCAAACATCTTGGCCAGTTCTACTGCCTCATTGATGGCAACACCGACCGGGACATCCTCATCAAATTTCATTTCATATACAGCCAGACGAAGTGCTGTCAGATCCACTCTGCTCATTCGGGTGGTTTTCCAGCCGCGGCTGTAGTCATTCAAGATCTGGTCGATCTCTTCCAGATGTTCCAGAATATGCTCATACTTCGCCTGCATTGCCTCCTGATCCTTCTCTTCCAGTTCTCCAAGTGTCTCAAAGTACATGGATACCTGATCTGACATTTCATCCTCTGAATTAAACTGTGTCATAAACAACAGCTTAAAAATATGTTCTCTCTGTTCGCTTCTTCGCATGATTCCTCCTAAGACAATATCCCTGACGGGACTTTTATAAAGAAAAAAGGAAAGAGTTACTTTCCTTTTTCGTTTTCCATATCAACACCTGCAATGCGGATATTTACGTCTGCAACTTCCAGACCTGTCATGTTTTCAATGGACGATTTAACCTTTTCCTGAACTTTCTTGCTGACTGCAAGGATATTCCTGCCAAATTCAATATTCAGTGTCAGGTCCACAGTAACAACTCCCTCAAGGACTGTCACCTTAACTCCCTTGGAAAGATTCTTCACTCCAAGTTTGCTTACGAGCTCATTAGTGATGTTTCCCCCCATGGATGCAACTCCCTCAACTTCAGTAGCTGCAAGTCCTGCGATGACGGTTACAACTTCATCCGCAATATTCACCTCACCAATTCCTCCTACATCCTGTAATTTATAGGTTGTTCTTTTTTCTGCCATTATGACTCCTCCTACGGACTCCGAATCTAAATTTACATAGGTTTAGTATATCAAATCTGTACAAAAAATAAAAGGTTTATTTACTGAATTCTGTCAATACCAGATCCGGATTACGGTCTTCTGTCATTCCGATACTCCATGCATTGACAAACAGAAGAAGCGGATTTCCTTTAAGGTCTGTAACCTTCTTCATATCAGAAGTTCCTGTGATCTTAGCCACATCAACTTCTTCTTTGTTTGCGATCCAGCGGATATGCTCATATGGAAGATTTTCCAGTCGGATTTCTACGTTATATTCATTTTCCAGTCGATATTTCAGAACATCAAACTGCAGAACACCTACAACACCTACAATAATCTCTTCCATACCTGTGTTAAATTCCTGGAAGATCTGGATGGCACCTTCCTGTGCGATCTGGTTGATACCCTTGACAAACTGTTTACGCTTCATGGTGTCAAGCTGACGTACACGGGCAAAATGCTCCGGTGCAAAGGTCGGGATTCCCTCGAATGCAAATTTACGTCCCGGTGCACAGATCGTATCTCCGATAGAAAAAATACCCGGGTCAAAAACTCCGATGATATCTCCGGCATACGCTTCATCTACCACATGACGGGACTCTGCCATCATCTGCTGAGGCTGAAGAAGACGCATTTTCTTTTCGCCTTGGACATGATAAACTTCCTGAGATGCGTCGAATTTACCGGAACAGATACGCATAAATGCAATTCTGTCTCGATGAGCCTTGTTCATATTTGCCTGGATCTTGAATACAAATGCAGAGAAATCATCAGACATCGGATCTATTTCTCCCTCATCTGAAATTCTTGGAAGAGGAGAGGTTGTCATCTTGAGGAAATGCTCAAGGAAGGTCTCCACACCAAAGTTTGTAAGAGCAGAACCAAAAAATACCGGTGTCATGTTTCCCCTGCTCACCTGTTCCTGGTCAAACTCTACAGCAGCACCGTCCAGAAGCTCGATCTCATCCATGAGCTGTTCTCTCTGATCCGGATCTACGATAGCGTCAAGACGCTCATCGTCAATATCGATTTCTTCGATCACACCCTCTTTGGTTCCCTTCTGTGTATCAGAGAAGGTCAGGACCTTGTGTGTGTTTCTGTCATAAACTCCACGGAATTTCTTACCGGAACCAATCGGCCAGTTGATTGGACAGGTCGCAATTCCAAGCTCTTTTTCTATTTCATCCAGAAGATCAAACGTATCATTTGCATCTCTGTCCATCTTGTTGATAAAAGTAAAGATCGGGATATGTCTCATGACGCAGACCTTGAACAGCTTTCTTGTCTGTGCCTCAACACCCTTGCTTCCGTCAATGACCATGACTGCAGAATCCGCTGCCATCAGAGTACGGTAGGTATCCTCTGAGAAGTCCTGATGTCCCGGAGTATCCAGAATGTTGATACAATATCCATCATAATGAAACTGCAATACGGAAGAGGTTACGGAAATACCTCTTTCTTTCTCTATTTCCATCCAGTCAGATACTGCATGGCGGGCGGTTGCCTTACCTTTTACACTGCCTGCCAGATTGATCGCACCTCCATACAGCAGAAATTTCTCTGTCAGGGTTGTCTTACCGGCATCCGGGTGAGAGATAATGGCAAAAGTTCTTCTTTTTTCTATTTCTTTCGCATACTTAGACACGTTTTTCCTCCTGTCTATTATCCTATTTCCAATTTCTATACAACTTTTTATTTTATTATAGAGTGTGCCTGACTGTCAAGAAAAAAAGGAACGTAAACTGCTGGCTTTTGCAGCTTACGTTCCTTCTTTCTGATCTGTATTTATTTACTATAGAACCTCAATCATAAATCCCCTCTGTCTGGATCACCTGATCTGTCGCTGTCTCCTGGTCTTCGTATGTAGTGTCTGTTTCGTCCGTGCTGTCATAAGCGGCCGTCTCGTCAGCATTTTCTTCTGCCTGTAAACTGTCTTCTTCTGTGTCCGCAGTCTGATCCAGTGGTGTGATCACAATATTTTCTGCGGCAATTCCTGTTTTTCGTTTAATAATATCCTCAATCTGGGCTCTTTTTGCATCTTCAAGATCTGCCTCCGGGACAACCACATCTGCAGTTTCACCGGTAAGGTTTACCACAGTGTTTTCGAATCCCTTTGCCTCCAGGAGCATTTCTGCAGCAGCTTCTTTTTCTGATACTTCTGTCATCTCTACCATAGTATTGATCGCCGTCTGTTTCTGTTCATCATCAATATCTGCATTGTTGATGATCTCCTGCAGATCAGCCTTGCTCTGAGAGCGCACCTGCTCACGGGAAAGCTTCGCCTGTGCCGCAAAGCCTGAGGCGCCGGTAAGCACAGCCTCTCCCGGCGTTGTCGTATCCGTATCATCTGCTGTATCGCTTAAATTATTCTGGCTGTTTTCTTCTACGAGTGCACTCTCATCGCTGATGTCATAATCCACCTGATCCAGAATACTGCTGCTGTCTGCACTCGCTTCTTTGTCCCTGAATCCCAGGTCTACATCTGCAAAATTCAGATACCCGGCCACTGCGATCAGAATAGCCAGCGAAGTAATGATCACCTGATTCCTTTTTATGACTTTTTTCACTTTGCTCTCCTCATTTCATTTTGATTATTTTTATTTTATGGGCTTCAATCTGAAATAATGCCATTACCGCCTGCTGAATTTTCTGCACAACCACCGGATCTGCCGCCCCTTCTGCCGCGATCAGAACCCCTTTAACCTCAGCTTCTTCTGACTGATAGATTCCCTGCTGCTCTCCTGTCATCAACATTACTTTTACCTTCCCGGCTCCTTCCATACTTTCCAGAATGTCCTGCAGTTTAAGCTCAAGAGTAGATTGTATCTCCACCGTACTCTGTGTATTGTCCTTCAGTAGAGTACTCTGTCGGGCTGTACCGGTCTTCTGCGATACCGGAAGTGCGATCACCGACAGAAGAAGCCCCAGAAGCAGAAGCACGATCCACTGCTGTTTTCCCAGCTTCTCCCGTAAAAATCCTGATATTCTGCTCTTTGATCCCGAATTCCTGTCGGAGTTCATCCTTCAGCCTCCCTTCCTGTTGTAAGTCCAGGCTCTGTCCTGCTGTCAGACTCACCGATATCTGCTCCCCTTCTATATCTACGATGACTTCCTGTATTTTTATTCCTTTTTCTTCGCATTTTTTTGTGATCTGAGATGTAAGTTCCTGCTCGAAGCCTTTGCGGATATAAAATCCCTGCAGGTTCTGCGTCTCCTTCTTTTCAAGTACTGAAACTTCCTCATTATAATTTCTCGAAAAATCTTCGATAACCGCACCACTGTTTTTTACAATAGAAAGCAGGGGTACAGACAGAATATAGATCAATAAAAGCCCCATGAAAGATCTGATATATCTCTCATATTTTTTATCCGGTATCAATTGAAGCACTGCTGTAAATAAAATATAAAATGCCGCCAGAGTCCTGACCCATTGATAGATTTCTGCCTTCATCTTTTATTTCTCCTCTTTTATGTCCCTGACAGCCGGCATCATCGCTGAATTCCCGCCATCAATACCAGAAATGCCAGCATACACAACACTTCCGCAGTAAAAAGGATCCGAAGAAGCAGTGCGCACCCTTCCCCCATTGTACCAAGAGCTCTTACCATACGCCGGTCAGAAACCGGCTGTGCCACCGCTGCAAGCAGACGATAAAGAAGCGACAATATCCCATAATGCAGCATCGGTCCTGCACCGATCAGAACAAACACTACAAGAATCACAACTCCCAGACAATTTCTGACCAGAACCGCACTTGTCACAACCAGTTCTGTGACCATGTTCACTGCATTTCCCACTCCCGGAAGTGCCCCTGCCGCTTTTGACAGAAGCCCTCTTTTTACTGAATCCATGACCGGTGCCACCAGGTTCCGGATGATCTGCAGCCCCACCACTGCTGCAAGAAGTGATTTTAGTCCCCAGGAAACTGCTGTGTTCAGCAATTCTGCCATTTTTCCCAGCATTTCCTCTCTGGAAAGTGAATTTACAAGCTGCAGAAGGACATACATACCGGATGCCGGAAGAAGTACCGTCAGAAGCAGCCACTGTATTCCCCACACCATGAGCAGCACGCCTTCATAAAAAACAACCGCTGATGCCGCACCAGAAGCGGCACAGACCGTCATATAATATGCCGGTGCCAGTCCTTTCATCATCTCCGTCATCCAGGAGATTGTCTTTTCCAGCGAACTGCTCATCTTCGAAAAAGAATCCATCAATATAGTAAAAAACAACAGATAGACTACAAAAAAGCTAATGTCCCCAATCTGGTTATTTTCAAATACTTCTGCAAAACTTGTAAAGACTGCTGACAGCAATATCAGAAGAATCAGTTTCACAAAAAGCTCTTTTTCCTGATCCAGCTGATAAAAGAAAAAACGGTACACAAATTCCTGTACCGCTTCTTTTGAAAATGCCCGTTCTCCTCTGGTAAGCTTTATCAGTACCTCTTTCATGGAAAAACTGTCTGCCCCCATAAAATCATCCAGCATCTTCTGCACATCTGCAAGATTGATCTCCTTAAGAAGTTCCTCCGCCGTTTCTGTTTCATCCAGGCTCAGCTCATCCGTATCCGATGGCTGTGTTTCCACTGTTTTCTGATCTTTCAGACCTTCTCCGCTGTCCCCATAAGCTTTTACTGTCTGGCGTCCCCCTGTTTCCAGCCACAGCATAACAACGAAAACGAAAAACATCCTCCGAAACCATATTCGTATGTTTCTTTTCATGTCATAAACTCCTGTATCGTTTCGAGCAGTGCCAGAAGGATCGGAACGCTCTGCACCAGAATTGCCAGCCTGCAGAACATCTCAATCTGTGCTGCTGTCGACTGATGCCCGGCATCCTTACAGATACCTGCCGAAAACTGTCCGATATAGGTGATCCCGATCATCTTGATCAATGTTGTAAGATATTCCTGCGTGACCGGAAGGCTGTTTCCCAGTTGTCTGAGTGTTCCAAAAAGGTATTCCAGTTTCCCTACAGCCAGTCCAAGGATCATGATTCCAATCCCCATCGTGATAAACGCTGTATATTCCTGTCTGGTTTCTTTCAGAAAAAAGCAGAGTATGACACCACAGATTCCCAGAAGTGAAATTTTTATTATATCCATCTTTCCTCCTGCTTACAGTACAAACAGCTTCTGAATATCCACAAACAATTCATAAATGTAGGGTACTATCCAAAACAAAACTATAAGAAGACCTGCGAGGCTCACCAGAAATGCCTGCTCGTCCCTCCCGCTGTGTTTCAGAATCTGAGAGAGAATGGAAACCAGGATTCCGACCGCCGCTATTTTAAAAATAATGGTAACTTCCACTCTTGCCCCCTCCCGTTCTTACCAAAACAATACTGCAAGCAAAATTCCTCCAAGGATTCCCAGGCTCTGGCAGATTTTTTTCTGTTCCGGCAGTTTTTCTCTGAGTTGTCTCCGGCGTTCTTCTGTTTCTGCTTCCAGAAGTTCGATCTGACATATCTGCTGCTCTCGGTCGAGATATCCAAGTCTTCTTCCCAGTGTCTGCAATATCTCAATTCCCTCTTCTTTATTCTTATGAGCCCCGGCAAAATTTTGCAGATAAATATTTTTTTGTATGCAGTGCTCCAGTATCTCTGTCAGATTGCTGCCGCCGCTGCCTCTCATCTCCTGTGCCGCATCCAGAAGAATTTTTGAAAATGATCCTTCAATCTTTCCCGCAATCTCCCCGAATGCCTCCGAAAGCGAACTGTTCCCGCAGCGTATCTCCCCTTTCAGCAAAAAAAGAATCTGAAGCAAAATCTCCAGGTTCTTTTCTCTTTCTGTAAGTTCCCGGCTTCCTGCATATCCGATTCCTGCTCCACCAAGAATCATACACAGCGCTGCTATAAGCTTCAGCATCTTCTTCCCTTTGCGTCATAGATTCCTTTTATCACGCCGGTCTGATTTCTGTCGCCGAGAACAATGTATTTTTCAAATATTTCCATTTTTTTGAGTTTCTGAAAAAGAGGCTGGGCCAGAATATCCTCCAGCGAATTTCCATGTGCTGTTGCGATCAGCCGGCAGCCACAGTAGATCACACTTTCAACCGCCCGGAAATCTTCTTCCCGGCCAAGCTCGTCCACTGCCACCACATCCGGAGACATGGATCTTACAAGCATCTTCATGCCCTCTGCCTTTGGACAGGCATCGAGAATATCCGTACGCATTCCCAGGTCATTCTGCGGAATTCCCTGCCAGCTTCCGGCAAGTTCACTTCGTTCATCTACCACTCCCACGGTCACACCCGAAATTCCCTCCCGTCCATTGCTGAGCTGACGGATCACATCACGGAGAAGCGTGGTCTTGCCTCCCCTTGGCGGAGAAATGATCAGGGTATGTGCGATATGGTTCTGCCTCTGTATATATGGCATCACTGCATCTGCACAGCCCGGGAGCTGATGCGACAGGCGGACATTGATACAGGAAATATACTTCATCCCTTTGATACGATCTCCATTCAGAATCACCTTGCCGGTGACACCAACTCTGTGTCCGCCCTGCACACTTATATATCCCTGACGGATCTCATCCTCATATGCATACAGCGAATAGCCGCTGATATACTCCAGTGTTTCCTTAAGATCCTGCCGCGTTACCAGGTACGGCTCATGTCCCTTTATCCGCAAAAACCGTTCTCCTCCCGCATAGATCAGAAACAACGGCCTGCCGACCCTGAGTCTGATCTCATAGAGGCAGTTATAATCCGGCTTCGCCTCAATGAGAAGTCTGCGGATATTTCCTGCAAACAGATTCTGAATATTTTCCCCGTCGATCGCCCTCACCTCTTTACAGTTAATATATGTGGACAATCTGTTTTTAGTACCTCAAGCAGATATAAAAAATCCGTATACACCAGCATAACCTGTTATGTATACGGATTTTTACTCTGCTTATGGCAGTTGTATTTCTTCATGTACCCATCGAAGTTCCAGAGGATCGCGGGACCACACTGCTCCGCTGTAGCCTTCTTCCATTTCCAGCATCATATAAGAACCTTTGTCCATGGGAATCTTACGAAGATCTTTGGAAAGGCCTTCTCCTGTCCACTTGATATATGCCTCCCGAAGCACCCACTGAACAAAGAATGCCTTTTCCATCTGGTCACTCTCAAGGATCTCACGCACCATGTCTGCCGGGACCATTCTGTTCAGCATTCTCTCGTAGTTGACCTTCTTGTGTTCCTGAACATCAATGCCGACTTCCTCCCCCGCGATAATGCACATCACATACTTACCGGAATGGCTGATATTGTAATGGATCTTTGGCTGCAGGGTCAGAAACGGCTTTCCGTGTTCTCCTGCTGCTCGCGGCTCGAATGCAAGTTTCAGGCCATATTCCTTATAAAGCCCCGTCGCAAGCAGTTTCTCTCCGATCATATGCCCCATGTTCTTGTGGAGATATTTCTCCGGAACCTCTGTAAAATAAATCACTGCTTTCATACTCATATGTGCACCTCCTCCAGAAAGCGGGAAGGCTCCCGTTTCTTCTCATGCTGCTGTCTCACGTAACACAGATCAAGTTCTTTCCTGGCGCGGGTCATTCCCACATAAAAAAGTCTCCGTTCTTCTTCGATCGCCGGTTCCAGGACTGCTTTCTTATACGGCATGCTTCCTTCATTTACATTCAGAATGTATACCTTATCATATTCCAGTCCCTTAACGCCATGAAGTGTTGAGATCAGAACGCCTTCTCTCTCCTGCTCCTGTTTCTTCGCCTGCTCTTCCAGCTTTCCGGTGTAATCCTCTATGTAATCTTCCCATTCTTTCAGGCTGTCCATTCCCTTCGTACTGTCCGTCAACCGATCCAGGATTTCACTTAGTTCCTCTGGCTTTATTTTACGATATTCTGCGTATTCCCGCAAGTATTCTTCGTATCCCATTCCCTTTCGGATAAAATTTATTGCCGCAAACGGAGAGAGTCCTTTTAGTATCCGAAGATGTGTTTCCAGGGTTGTCAGCCGGTCGCACATCCAGTCCTTATCCTTATAAAAATCCTTCAACTGTTCAAAGGAAATCACAGGTGATAAAGACACTGCATCCCTGGATATATATCGGTTTGGCCGGTTCATAAATTCCACAAAATTCTTCCGGCTTTCGTCTCCCGACGCAAAACGCAGGTAGGCCAGAATATTTCTGCATATCCAATGATGAAACAGATTTGGCAGTTTTTCTTTCATGTTGAAAGGAACCTGTCGTTCCATCAATGCCCCTACCAGCCCCTCTGCCTCCTGATTCGTGCGCAGAAGGATCGCCGTATCTTCCAGCTTATCTCCTCGTTCCATCCGCTCCCTGAGTTCTGATACAACTTCCAGATATTCCTCCCTTGGGTTTTCAAATTCACGAAGCTTTACCGGAGCCCCTTCCGGATTCGGTGTCTGTAAATGTTTCTGGAATCTCTTTTTATTCGTTCCGATCACCTGCATCGCCGAAGAAAGAATTTTTTTGCTGCAGCGATAATTCACATCCAGGGTTACGGTTTCTGCAGCCGGATAGTCTTTGGTAAAATTCAGCATGATCTCCGGTCTTGCGCCTCGGAAATGATAGATCGACTGGTCATCATCTCCCACAATAAAAAGATTATCCTGCGGTTTTGCAAGAAGCTTTACGATATCATACTGCAGCTGGTTGATATCCTGAAACTCGTCGACAAGAATATACTGGAATTTATTCTGCCATGCCGCCAGAATATCCTTACGCTTATCAAACAGCTCATAACAATAAAGGATCATATCATCAAAATCCAGCTTTCGTCTTGCCTGACAGATTTTGATATATTCCCGGTATATCTGACGAAAAACTTCGTCCGGGCAACAGGAAGAATAATAATATTCCAGCGAAATCCTGTTTCCCTTGACAACGCTTATCTCCTTCGCGACTTCTTCCGAAAAATCCCCTTCCTCTGCCAGATCTCCACCATAATTCATGGCAAGTTCCCTGAGAATTGCCATTTTTTCCTCTTCCGCCAGAATATTTGCGGCAGTAAAACCATATGCCTGTTTCAGGATACCATAAAAAACGCCATGGAAGGTTCCAAATGTAATTGGAGTATATTCCTGACCGGTAAAATTCAGAAAACGCTCTTTCATTTCTTTTGCCGCCGCTCTGGAAAAGGTTACAACCAGAATATTAGCCGGAGAAATTCCGCCTTCCTTTGTCATATATGCAGTTCTTTCTACTATTACGGAGGTTTTCCCCGAACCGGGGCCTGCCAGGACCATCATCGGTCCTGACAGGTGGGCGATCGCCCTTTGTTGAGATGGATTACGTTTCATATATCTGCTGATCAGCTGAGTTTCTCAATAGCTGCTTTTACACGTTTGAGTGTTTCTTCCTTGCCGATGATCTCCATGATCTCAGTTGCACCTGCCGGTGTCATCTGCTTGCCAGATACCGCAGTACGGAGCGGCCACATAACATAGCCATTCTTGTATCCTTTTTCTTTGACAAAGGCGCTTAAGGAAGCAAACAGCGGGTCATTTTCATACTCTTCCTGTGCTTCAAGAACCGGAAGAACTTCTTTGAGAACTGCAAGAGAGGTTTCCTCGTTTGTCTTCATCTTCTTGTGACAGTACATTGCAGAATCATACTCCGGTACCTCCTCAAAGAAATCGATCAGTGCCGGAATATCCGGAAATGTTTCGATTCTTGTCTGAACCATTCCTGCAATCTTACGGAAGTTGTAGTCTCGTTTCAGAACCTGCTTCATGTATGGAAGTGCTTTCTCATAGAAAACTTCCGGATCCATTTTCTTAATGTATTCGCCATTCATCCAGCGAAGCTTGGTGATATCAAATACGGCTGGTGATTTGCTGATATGATGATAATCAAAAGCCTTAACCAGTTCCGGAAGAGAGAAGATTTCCTGGTTGTCCTGCGGGCTCCAGCCAAGAAGAGCTACGAAGTTTACGATTGCCTCTGTCACAAATCCCTGCTCCAGAAGATCCTCATAGGAAGAATGTCCGGAACGCTTGGAAAGCTTCTGATGCTCTTCATTGGTGATCAGCGGACAGTGAACATACACCGGGATCTCCCATCCGAATGCTTCATAAATACGATTGTATTTCGGTGCAGAAGAAAGATACTCATTTCCTCTGACAACATGGGTGATTCCCATCAGATGGTCGTCTACAACGTTTGCAAAATTGTAGGTCGGATATCCGTCTGATTTGATCAGGATCAGGTCTTCCATTTCCTCATTATTGACTGTGATATCTCCATAGATCACATCATGGAAAGTAGTGGTTCCCTCTGTCGGCATATTAAAACGAATAACATGTGGTTCTCCTGCATCCAGACGACGCTGAACCTCTTCTTTGGAAAGCCTGAGACATCTCTTGTCATAAATAGAGATTTCCTTGCCAGCCACCACACGCTTCATAGATTCCAGTTCTTCCTGTCCACAGAAGCAGTAATAAGCATCTCCCTGCTCGATCAGCTGCTGTGCATATTTAAGATAAAGTCCGGATGCCTGTCTCTCACTCTGCACGTAAGGACCTACACCGCCATCCTTATCCGGGCCTTCATCGTGAAGCAGTCCTGTACCTGCCATGGTACGATAGATGATATCCACTGCTCCATCTACATAGCGCTCCTGGTCTGTATCCTCGATTCGAAGGATAAAATCTCCATCTTCGTGTTTTGCAATCAGGTATGCGTACAGTGCTGTACGCAGATTTCCTACATGCATCCTGCCTGTCGGGCTCGGTGCAAATCTGGTTCTGATCTTTGTCATTTCTTATTTCCTGCCTTTCAAAAATGTAAAACCCCTGAGACAATATGCCTCAGGGAGTATTTTATTATGCCTCAATGCCTCTGCCTTTAAGATACTCGATTACGTCTCCCACTGTTTCCAGGTCTGTCAGTTCCTCAGCAGGTATCTCAATATTGTATTCATCCTCCAGTGCCATAACCAGTTCAAACAGGTCAAGAGAATCTGCTCCGAGGTCATCCTTAAAAGAAGTATCTGCTGTAATTTCGTTTTCGTCGCAGTTTAACTGTTCTGCGATCATTTTTTTCATTTCATCTAACATTTGTATTCTCCTTTATCAAGTATACATTTTCTCTGCTTTGATGTGCAAAGTATATATTCTGGAAAACCATTTGTCAATAGATTTTCCATTATTTTAGAGACCCCTTTCAGGGGGCTTTAAACTTAATCTGACGCGACACACTTAAAGCCATTCCCATCTCTGCCATGAGGAACATGATCGAGGTACCTCCATAGCTGATAAACGGCAGTGTGACACCTGTATTCGGCATCAGATTCACCACAACCGCGATATTGAGGATCACCTGCAGTGCAATGTGGATAAAGACCCCGCTGACAAGCAGTGATCCGAACAGATCCGGTGCATTCTGCGCAATAAAAAACAGCCTGTAAAGAAGGTATGCAAACAGAATAAGAAGGATCACCCCGCCTACAATTCCCAGTTCTTCACATATAATAGAAAAAATCATATCATTCTGTGCTTCCGGTACACTTCCAAGCTTCTGAATGCTGTTTCCAAGTCCTCTTCCCAGAAATCCTCCTGAGCCGATCGCATAAAGTGCCTGAATTGTCTGATATGCGGCATCTCCCGTAGCATTCTCAGGATGAAGCCATGCAACAATTCGATTCAGACGGAAATCATCTGTCTTCTGCACTGTCTGACCGATAATAAGCACGATAATTGCCACAAAGAGAATTGCTGCACCAGCAATGATAAGGAAAATTCTGGTCTTTGGATGTGCCACAAAGATCATCCCTGCTGTGATGCAGAAAATGATGATTGCAGTACTTAAGTTATCTGTACAGACATATGCCAGCATTGCAAGAAAGGTACCCATCCCACCAAGTGTCATACAGGCTTTGAGTGAATTCATCTTCTTCCCCATATGAACGATCATATAAGAAAGACAGACGATCACAGCAATCTTGGCGATCTCCGCCGGCTGAAACTGAATCGGTCCGATCTTCAGCCATCTTCTGGCTCCGTTGGAAACCGTTCCGAGAGGAGTTCTTACCAGTATCATACTTGCTGCTGCCATGGCATAGAGAGCACCTGTAAATCTTGCCAAAATATGATAATCAAACAATGATATAAACAGTGCCCCTGCAATGCATACAAAACTGATCGCCGCCTGCTTCTTAAAGAAGTACATATCATCGCCAAATCTCAGTGTCGATGTATACGCACTTGTACTGTACAGCATGATCAGACCAAAACAGGTCAGCAAAATGATAGCAGCCACAAGACTGTAATCATAATAGTCCGGCTTCTCAATAAGCCGAGCCCTTAAGCTGTTTCCTGAGGTTGATTTTTTGTGGGAATGAGTTCCCGAGTTATTTTTGTTATATTTCGAAACCTGCATCGCTTTCTGCTGTTTCGCTTTTTCCATATTATCACCTGATACTTTCAAGCATGTTTTGACATCCTGCTATACAGTATAGCAGACTCCCTCTGGCTCCGCAAGCAAAAACAGGGAACGGTAAAAACCGTTCCCTAAATTTTTTTCTGTCATCACTTGTTGTCGATTGCCTCTGTTTCAATGACAAACTTCACATTTCCATCCATATTGTCAGATTTTCCGGTAAAGCTTGTATATGCATTTTCATCGGAACGAAGTGCATCCAAACGGTCCAGGACATCCTGAAGATCCTCGTTTACAACCTCATCAATCTTCTTGATTCCTTCGTCATTGAATTTCTTTGTTCCATCTGACAGTTCTTTGGCACCTTTGGCAAGTTTGCTGATTCCATCCTTGACCTGTGTGCTTCCACTTGACAGAGTACCGGTTCCGCTCACAAGCTGCTGTGTACCACTGGCAAGCTGGCTTGCTCCGCTGTTCAGTGTACCGCTGTTTGCAGAGAGACGGCTTGCTCCACCTGTAAGAGTACTGGTTGCACTGTCAATCTTGCTTGCTCCACTCTGAACCTGCTTACTTGCACTTGTGAGCTGATTTGCTCCGCTTGTAAGAGTTTTTCCTGATTTCTGAAGTTTATCCACACCATCTGTAAGCTGCTTATTGGAAGACTGAAGTTTCACTGCACCGGCTTTCAGTTCAGAAGCTGATGTCTTGGCCGTCTCATAACCTGCCTGAAGCTGATCTGCACCTTTTGAAAGTTCTTCTGCACCCTGCTGAAGTGCTGTCAGCTGTTTACTGTCTAACAGAGTACTTACCTCTGTCTGAAGTTCTGCTGTTCCTTCTTTTACCTGGGCAGATGCATTTGTCAGGGACTCACCTTCTCCGGTTCCGTTCGTGATCAGATTTTCTGCTGCTGTATCTAATGCCTCATTATTATCTGTAAGCTGTGTAAGTGCGGCATTCAGACCATCTGCCAGCTGTTTCGCCTGATTAAGGGAATCTGCCTCAGAATTCTTTGTATCTCCATTTTCCAGTTCATCAAGCCCTGCTGAAATCTGATTCAGTCCATCCTGAAGCTGAGACACAGAACCTGCTGCATTGCTCTGTGCACTGATCGCATCTGCGGCCGCCTGAACCTGTCCGGCCTGCTCAGAAAGACCGGATACCTGATCTGCATGAGCCTGCAAACTGTCAACACCACTCTGTGCTGTGCCCACACCACCGGAAATTGCTCCGATCGCACTCTGCACTGCACCGTTTACAGCGGCTGCTGTTTCTTCATCCATAGAAGAAGTATCAATGCTGCTTAAGATATCAATTGCTGACTCTGCACTTGCCAGACCACTTGCAATCGTTCCTGCATCTCCCTGAAGCTGAGCACCGGCACCGGCAGCCTCACTCACCGCACCGGCAGCTGCACTTACCTGACCTGCTACAGAATCATCTGTGGATGTCTCAAGAGAATCCGCTGCTGCCATTGCCTGTGCAAGACCATTTGCAACCTGTTCTGTCTTGCTGTTATCATCCTCACTGCCTTCTGTCATACTTCCAAGAAGTGCTGACAGCTGTGCCGACACACCCTGTGCCTGTGCTGCACCTGCAGTATAAGACTGCACACTGCCTGCAAACTGTGCGGCTCCCTGTGCATAGGCAGTTACAGAATCTGCATAAGTATTGATCTTTGTAACGGTATCAGAAAGCTTTCCTGCCATTGCTCCGGCTTTCTGTGCAAAAGCACTGATTCCTGCTGCTGCAGTCTTAACGCCTTTGGCACTCTCTCCTACGCCCTCAACCAGTGTTCCTATTCCATCAATATACTGGCTGATTCCATTTCCAAGCTTTGTTGAGCCTTCTACGTAGGCCTTCACTCCGCTTCCCAGGGTGTTCGTACCACTGATATAGGCTTTGGCTCCGGATGCCAGTGTATTTACTCCCGCATTATATTCTTTCAGTGAACTGGTCAGCTGACTTACTCCTGATGCATACTGTGTCACACCGGAGGCAAGAGTATCTGCCCCGGAAGTATAGGATGAAACACCGCTCTTGAGACTTGCTGCACCACTGTTCAGAGTGCTGACACCGCTTTTGAGTGTGGCAATACCATCATCCAGTTCTTTGTATTTCGTATCCAGTGTCGTAGTTCCATCGGAAAGTTCCTTAGCTCCATCTACCAGCTTTTCTGCTGAATCTGTAAGTTCTTGGATGGAATCCTTAAGATCATCCAGTCCGTCAATGTCACCTGTATCCAGGGAATCCAGAATATCTGTCATTCCAAAGGTAAATGTGGAGCTCATGCTGAAATCAGTAACATCTGCTTCCATAGTAAATCCTTCCGGAATATCAATATCAAGGTCTTTGTCAACACTCTTAAGGTCCAGACTGTCAGAAAGTCCAGGAAGACCAACACCGACTGCAATGTTTCTCTGTCCGTCAGAGAGCACCTTTCCATTGTCGATGGTCACATTTGTAAAATTGTCAACCGGAAGAATCATTGCTGTAACCATTACAAACGGAGAATACATATCTGTTTTCTTCTTGCCGACTTTTACTTCGTTTTTGGCATTGTTGGTATATTTTACTTCAATCTTAAGGTGTCCGCTCTTACCGGCCAGATCATCCGGACTTACCTGGACTCCATCCAAATAATAAGTAAGTTGTACAGATGCAGGAAGTTCCTTTGTTGTTGTTCCCTGATAATAAATATCCTTATCCTCTGTATTCCAGGTCAGCTCATCGCCATCCTGTTCAAAGGTTTCATCACCTTTGACATTTTTGATATCTTTAAGATCTGACACATCACTCAGATTTCCTGAGGATGCTGAATTTTTCAGCCAGTCAGATACTGTAATCTCCTGAGGAGTACCACTGGCCGAAGCATTTACATATACAGTTTCCTGTTTTGAGACACTGCTGTCTGCTGCCAGTACCGGCATCGTTCCCATAACGACAGCCATTCCTGTTGCCAGAGTAGCGGCTACTACTTTCTTTCTGTTTCTGTTCATATCCTTGACTCCTTTTCCAGCCCATAGGCTTCATTCATTTTCATTTAGGTTTCATTTTTTATCCGGCAAAAATCCCTTTGATGTATGAACTATAATCGGATCAAATACCATAAACATTGCCGGAAGTACAAGTAATACGACAATCGTACTGATCACTGCACCTCTTGCAAGCAGGGTACAGATCGCACCGATCATATCAACCTGTGAATAAAGAGCTACTCCAAAGGTTGCTGCAAAAAAACTGCATCCACTTACAATAATGGACTTCATGGAGAATTTATGTGCTATGGAGATAGCTTCCTTCTTTGTCTTGCCAAGATGACGCTGTTTCTGATAGTTGCTGGTCATCAGGATCGCATAGTCAACGGTTGCTCCCAGCTGGATAGCTCCGATTACGATACTTGCTACGAACGGAAGGGTTACTCCCTGATAATAAGGGATCGCCATATTTACAAAGATCGCAAATTCAATAACTGCCAGCAAAATGAACGGCAGAGAAATCGATTTGAATACAAACAGAATGATCACAAAGATTGCTGCCATAGAAAGAATATTTACTCTCTGAAGGTCAACATCCGTTGTATCCTGAAGGTCTTTCATCAGAGGAGCTTCTCCGATCACCATGGATTCCGGACTGTATTTTTTGACAATCTTCTGAATTTTATCCAGCTGTGCATTACACTCATCTGTTGCTGAGGAATACTCGGAACAGATAAACTGTACTTCGTAGTTATCCGACTGAAGCATTTCTTTGATATTGGAAGGAATCATGGATTCCGGGAATGTCGGTCCGATCAGAGAATTCATTCCCAGTGACCATTTCACTCCGTCAACCTTATCGATCTGATCCAGCATCTGTGTTTTCTCTTTGCTGTCCAGCCCGTTTTTCAGCAGTACCATATGGACAGTACTCATATCAAAGTCTTCCTTCAGTTTTTCATTGGATACGTTACTGTCCAGTGTAGCCGGAAGAGACTTGTCAATATTGTAATAAATCTGTGTATGGTTATTTCCGTAAACAGCCGGATACAAAAGAATCAGGAATATAAGAAGCCATACTTTATAATGCTTTGTGATAAATCCGGAAGGCTTATCCATACTCCTGATCAGAGGTTTGTGTTTTGTCTTCTCGATCACTCCGTCAAATACAAGGATCATTGCCGGAAGAACTGTAACACAGCAGATAACACCGATCACAACACCTTTCGCCATAACAATACCCATGTCACGTCCGAGTGCAAAAGTCATAACACACAGTGCAAGGAAACCGGCAATTGTTGTGACCGAACTTCCGGCTACAGATTTGAATGTATCGGCAATCGCATGTGCCATTGCCCGGTCTTTGGCATCATATTTTTTCTTATATGCTTCAAAGGAGTTCAGAAGGAAAATGGAATAGTCCATTGTTACACCAAGCTGAAGTACTGCTGTCAGAGATTTTGTGATATAACAAACCTCACCAAGGAAAATGTTGCTTCCCAGGTTATAAACAACTGCAAGACCTACACTAAGCAGGAACAGCACCGGAATTACCAGCGAATCCATAGCCAGAAGCAGAACCAGCAGAGACAGGCAGGCTGCGATCACAACATAGATTGGCATTTCCTGAAGTGCTATGTTCTTAATGTCTGTTACGACACCGGACATCCCACTTATAAAGCACTGTTCATTTGCAATCTTACGCATATCGGTAACTGCTTCCATCGCCGCATCAGAAGATGTTGTATCATCAAAAAGCGCGATCATCATGGTTGCATCACCATTGAAGAAGCCATCTTTGAACTTAGCCGGGATCATACTTACCGGAATGCTTAAGTCAGCCACACTGTCATACCACAGCACGTCCTTTACATGCTCTACATCCTGAAATTTCTCTTTTAATTTCGCTACGTCTTTCAGTTCCATATCTTCTACGACTACCATAGAGAATGCACCCATTCCGAATTCATCCACCATGATATCCTGACCTTCAACTGTCTCCAGTGAATCCGGCAGATAACTGAGGATGTCGTAATTAACTCTCGTTGCTGCCATTCCCAGGAATGACGGAATCAGCAGAAGCATACTGATGATCACGATCAGCACTTTATGCTTTGCTATCCATTTTCCAAACTTAATCATCATGTCCTCCTTATCGACTTTTTTTGTCATTTATGACTATCAGTCATTTTTTATTCCATAAAGAGTTATATACCAAAACTGACTCTTAGTCAATATACGATTCGCCCAAAGTGTCCAAAAACTAAGCTTCTTTTTTATTAATATTGACTTCCGGTCATTTTTGACTATAATAAATCACGGAACCAAAAATCAACAGTCCGGAAAGGAGATTCGTATGGGAAAACTGGAAATGAAAAAGCAAAAAAAGAAAGATGCTCTGTTCAATACAGCCTTTGAGCTTTTTACCACAAAAGGGACCAACCAGACGACGATCTCTGATATTGTAAATAAAGCAGGCGTTGCCAAGGGTACTTTTTACCTCTATTTCAAAGATAAATATGATATTCGCAACAAGCTTGTCTCTCATAAGACTTCAGAACTTTTTTATCAGGCCTACCGTGCGATCATCGAACAGGAAATCACAGGTTTCAGAAAACAGCTTCACTTTATGATTGATTTTATTCTGGATGCCCTGCAGAAAGATTCTTCTCTGCTGGTCTTCATTTCCCGCAACCTTTCCTGGGGTGTTTTTCAGACTGCACTGGAAGATCAGATTCCAAATGAAGATCTCATATTTTATGAAGCCTATCTGGAACTGCTCGAAAAAGATGAATGCACCTATGATCATCCTGATATGCTGCTGTTTTCGGTCATCGAACTTGCAAGTTCCACCTGTTACAGCTGCATCCTTTACCAGCAGCCCGTTTCACTTGACGAATACCTGCCATATCTTCATCAATCGATCGACGGAATTCTTGACAGTTATACACATAAAGAAGCAGAACTGTGATTTTCATCTCAGCTCTGCTTCTCTTAGTTGATTTTTAATTTTTTCATCCGTCCAGCTTCTTCTCTCAGAAGCTGATTTTTTTTGTTGAACGTTCCAAATGCATCCATACAGCAGATTACTTCTCTGCATTTTTTCATGGATGCATATGCTTTTTGATACGCCTCTTCTGAAATTTCTTCAAACGGCTGCTCTACGATCACTTCCGCTGCCAGATCCTTTGCCACCTGGTAGTCCACATCATTTTCATGCAGAACCCCTGCTGCAAACGGGATTCCTGCTCTTTGCAGTCTTCTGTAAGTTGGGATTCCACTTCCATTGCCGCCGATCACAAAAACCTCCGGTTTTCCCTCCGGTGCTCCCATCTCCAGACAGCCAAAAGCCGCATTATAGCTTCCTGTTGTGATTCCATAAAGATGATGGATATATTCAGAGGTAAAAATTTCTTCCGGCGGGCCGTATTTCTCAATCCTGTCACCATGAACGCAGATCACCTTATCCGAAATCTTCTGTGCAAGATCCAATTCATGAAGAGACATCAGAACCGCTGTCCGGTTTTCCAGCACCATCCGTTTCAAAATAGAAAGCAGTTCCAGTTTATGACGAATATCCAGGAAAGAAGTCGGCTCGTCCAAAACGATCACTTCCGGTTCCTGACAGATTGCCCTGGCCAGAAGTATTCTCTGTCTCTGACCATCGCTGATCGCCGTGAAATCTCTGTCCTTAAAATCCATTGCATGGACCATCTCCATCGCCCTGTGAACCTTTTTCCAGTCTTCTGCTGATAAGATTCCCAGAGTTCCCGTATAAGGATAACGTCCTGTTGCCACGATGTCCTCACAGGTCATAAGTTCCGGCTGGATCCGTTCAGTCATGACGACAGCAAGCTTCTTTGCCACTTCTTTGCCGGACATTTTGCTCATCATTTCCTGATTCATATAAACAGTTCCGGCCACAAGCTTCAGCTGTCTTGTCATGCTCTTAAGAATCGTAGATTTACCCGCACCGTTTGGTCCGATCAGTGTAAGGATCTCTCCACGTTTCATTTTAATTTCTACATCTTTGATCAGTGGTTTTCCGTCATAGCCAACCACCATCTGATCTGTATGGATAAAATATTCTCCCATCACGCTCTCTTCTTTCTGTGGATCATAATGTAAATAACAATCGGTGCGCCAAACACTGCCGTCACAGAACTGATACTGAGTTCCGTCGGTGCAAACACAGTTCTTGCGATCAGGTCACAGAACAGACAGAATACAGCACCTCCAAGGAAGCAGGCCGGGATCACAAGAAGCGGTTTTGATGTTTTAAGCAGGCTTTTTACCAGATGCGGCACCGCAATTCCAACAAAGGAAATCGGCCCTGCAAAAGCTGTCACACAGGCAGAGAGAATACTGGAAAGCAAAATCAGTGCGATCCTGAACGCCTTAATATTCACGCCCATATTCTGGGCATAGCCTTCTCCCAGCTGATAAGCTCCTATTGGTTTCGACATCAGAAAAGTAATGATAAGCGCTGTCATGACTACAACTGTCATCGTAGAAACATTTTCCCAGGTTGTTCCCGAAAAACTTCCCATCGACCAGTTATGAAGATTTACGATGTTGGAATCATCCGCAAAAGTCACCACAAAATCTGTCACTGCTGAACAGATATATCCTATCATGATTCCGCTGATAACCAGCATAGACATCTGATTGACTTTCTTTGCGATCAGGAGCACAAAGCCCATGGAAATCATGGAACCTGTGAAAGCAGCAATGATCATCACGCCCGAGGTTGCCACGATAGATTTCCCGAGAAGAAAGATCATCGTCAGTGCCACGATCAGTTTGGCACCGGAAGAGATTCCCAGGACAAAAGGTCCCGCGATCGGGTTTCCAAAAAAAGTCTGAAGCAAAAATCCTGATACGGACAAAGCGCCTCCAAGGATCACGGCTGCCAGAATTCTCGGAAGCCGAATCTCCCATATAATATTGTAGGCCGTCTCCGTTCCGTCTCTCAGAAAAATAATTCGGAATACATCCTGTAAGGAGATCGGAATGCTTCCGGAATTAATATTCCAGAAAACCAGGACTCCAAGAAGTATGATCAGTATGATAAACGACAGCCAGTATCTGAAATGTAGTTTCTTACGCATATTTTTCCCCTTATTTCAGTTTCTTCATATAAGTAAGAGAATCCAGTTTTGGATCATCTGAAGTCAGCATCGTGTGGATATCCTCGATCATAGTTGCCAGTCCCATCGTTTCCTGAAAAAGATTCTGTCCTGTACACCATACATTTCCATCCTTCACAGCCTTGAAATCAGCCAGAAGTGAGCTTTTTGCAAGAAGTTCATCGATGGAATCCAGTTCTCCGTCAATCGTACTGTTGTAGATGATGTAATCCGCATCTTTTGCTTTCGCATAAAATTCTTCCATCTGCATATTCATGGTAGACAGCGCATTGTCGTCTTCTGCAGGATCATGGAAAATATACTCGCCCCCGGCAAGCTCGATCATTTTTGATACATAATCATTGGATTTACGTACATTCGCCGCACCCATGGAATTAATATAGAAGAAAGCCACTGTTTTTCCTGTATTCTCGCTGTCCTCTACGGATTTCAGCTTGTCCACCTGCTCCTGAAAAATCTTCTGTGCCTGATCCTCTTTACCAAGGAGAACTCCATAGAGTTTGATCCATTCCGTTCTTCCAAGTGGATGGCTCTCATAGCTGGAATGTTCTACCAGGACCGGGATTCCAAACTTTTCCAGTTTCTCCTGGACTTCCGGCTGATGATAGATCATGGTTGATTCGATTGCAAGATCACAGTTCTTTGACAGGATCAGTTCATAGTCCGGTGCACTGTACTTTCCTGCAAATGCGATATCTCCGTCTTCCATTGCCTTTTTGGCCTTGTCAATATACCAGCCATCTGCATTTGTACCGGAGAGACTGATACTGTCCAGCCCGTCCAGAGCACAGAAAAGATCCATCGCCGAGGTTGCAACCAGATAGATATTCTGCACTGGTTTCTGTATTACAGAAATGTCGGCATCAAGCCCCTCAGGTGCTTCTTTATCCTCCGGAACCAGAAGGAAACGTTCACCACCCGCAATTGTGATCAGTGCATAGCCACCCTCGTAATAATCTACTGCAAACTGATCTGCATACTGGAGTTCCAGGCTGTGGTCATATTTCATGCCTGCAAGTTCCTGAGCGATTTCCCTGTCTTCAATTTCTTCTTCCTGTGCTGCTTCTGTCTGTTTTTCGTTCTGCGCTGCCTGTACGACAGCCGGAGCTGTCATACAAAAAACAGCCGCTGTCAGTACACAGAGCATCTTATAGAATTTCTTTTTCATATTTATTTTTCTGCCTTTGCAACGCTTGCGGAATCAAACTGCAGAGTATATTCGATCTCATGAGGTGTACTCATTGCCACGGTGTCTGCGGTTACAGGCATTTTGTAATCAAATGCATCCACCGGAATCTCAAATGTAGAGTTTCCATCCTTATTGACCGGCTCATATTTCTCATCATTTACAATCATATAATCGTAATTCGGACTGCTCCATACGATTGTTGCTGTAATCTTGCCATCTTTGATCTCAAGGGCTGCCGGAGAATCTACGCTTGCCTTGCCGCTTCCGCCTTCCATGGCAACATCGACTGTATACTCTCCGTCTTCAAGCTTCAGATCCTCGACTGTTTTTTTGTCCTCAGATGCCCCTGCTGCTTCTCCATCGGCTTCTTTCTGTGGATTGGTCACTTTTACTTTATGGTCATACCATTTATTTTTCTTTCCGATCAGAGCAACATTAAATTCCTCATCGATTGCAGGAACCGGAATATCAAATCCATAAACTTCTTCACTCATGCCATCACTGTAGGTAACGGTATCAGTCGTAGGCTCAAGAAGTTCTGCGCCATCTTTTTTTGCATCTTCTGCTGTTCCCACAAACAGATTTACAATGCTCTTTGAAACAAGGCTTACATGAATGGTCATCTTGCCATCTTTCACAGTAAGTGTTCCCTTGCCGTCATTTGCCTCATTTACATGGAACATATTGCTGTCTGTATCAAATTCTGCACTGTAGATTCCATCTTCCAGAGCAGTGCTTTCTGTATCAGAATCCTTCTTGGTTTCTTCTGTGCCGGCATCCTCTTTTGTGTCGGCTGTCTCGGTCTTTTCTTTATCGGCTGCCATAACCGGACTAACTGCTGTAAGTACCATGGCACTGCTTAATACACATGCCATTAAAGCTAATGAACGTTTCATTATCATTTCCTCCTGTTCTCTTTCACTTCGTTTAAGCAAAATCTTATTTATCCCAAAAACTGCCCGGAAAAGTCATAAACTTTCCGGGCAGCCATCACCTCTACGTCTTGGGATCTTGCCATATTCATGGCAAAACACCTCGCGGAATATTTTATTATTCTGCTGCTTCCTCTGTTGCTGCATCATCTGTTGTCTCTGCGGAAGCATCATCAGCAGCCGCATCGTCTGTAGCTTCTGCATCGTCTGTAGCTTCTGCGTCATCTGTAGCATCAGCATCCATAGCTGCCTTTGTATGAGCCACATAGAGATCCTCTACTGCCGGGATTCTTCCCAGTCCTTCAATCTGGCAGTCAATGCTGTCAAATGCTCCGGATGCCTCAAACTGGCTCTTCCAGGAATCCTCATCATCACCAGCCATATCGTTGTTTGCATGATCACCTGCAACAACCATCAGCGGACGAAGAACAACTTTCTTATAACCAGCCTCTTTAACCTTATCGATAACTGCCTCACATGCTGTATCTTCCGGCTTACCCTCAACGGTTCCGATAAATACGTTCTTGTATCCAAGGTCTTCCATCTGAGTCTGCATCTGATCATAAGTTACATTTGCAGTATGAGAAGTACCATGTCCCATGAATACAAATGCTGTTCCGTCTTCTGCTGATGCATCTATGCTGTCAAATCCTGCTTCTTTTACTGCTGCATCAACAAGTGCCTCTGCAACTGCTTTCTTGTCATCGTTGATCACTGTAGCATCTTCTCCGACTTCACCAAGCATTGGCTCTGCGATTGCAACGGATTCAAATTTATCTTTATACTGATCGATTGCTTCTACCATCTCATCATATTCTGCTCCATGCATAAGATGTGTCGGCTGTACAACCAGGTTCTTAACTCCGTTGTCAACTGCACGCTGGAGTGCCTGATCCATGTTGTCAATTGCTTCGTCATCTCTTGCCTGTACATGGTTGATGATGATCTGTGCTGTAAATGCTCTTCTTACAGCCCAGTCCGGATAAGCTTTTGCCAGAGCGTCTTCGATTCCCTTGATATCCTCTGCACGGCTGTCATTGAAAGAAGTACCAAAGCTTACTACAAGGATTTCATTCTCACCGATCTCGTCCTGATTGCGCGGATCATCTTTGGAAGCATCCCCTGTGTCACGTCCGAAATATTCCGGGCTTGCTTCTTCGCCTTCTACCAGTTCTTTCTGTGCATCTGTCAGTGCATCCCATGCTTCTTTGGCAGCTTTGCAGTCCTCATCTGTTGTGTCAGTTCTTTCCTGAACATAGATCTTGTCGATCAGTGCTGCTACATTATCTGCTGCTGCCTGGTCATCATCTGATGCCTCAGCAGTATCGTCTGCTGCTTCTTCTGTAGCTTCTGCTTCTTCTGTAGCTTCAGCTTCTTCTGTATCTGCTGCTGCCTCTGTTGCAGTATCCTCTGCAGTATTATCAGATGCCATAACTCCGGCTGTTCCCATCATAGATACGGTTGTTACTGCTAACAGTGTTGCAAGTGCTTTTACAGTTTTGTTTTTCATTGTTTCGTCCTCCTTTGGCACAAACGTTCCCGGCGGCTGTTCCTTATCGGAATCGGTCGTCCTGATGTAGCTTTATATAAAATTATTCATCAGCAAACTTATACGATACGAAAATATGAAAAACTTCTGTACATTAAAAAAACCCTTATAAAGGGTAACAGGTCTGTCGCATATAAACGGTACAACCAATTACTCGTGATCTGGAATTCATATTCCCGTACCAGACAACAGGCAGGTTTCCTGACTTGCCAATCAACATATGCTTCTATCTTCCCGGTCTCCCAGTGATCATGCTTACGCATACAGAATCATACTCCCTGCTTACAGTGACGAGATCGTACAGGTTTCACACCTGTTTCCCTTTTAACTTCTGATAAATTCTTCAGCACCTGTCATCTTCTTTATTCAATTTTCTATACGATATCATATTTTTTTACAAAACACAATATGTTTGCCTTATTTTTTACAAAATATATCCGTCAGTCTGCTCATTTCTGATGTTTTTTCTGCCGGGTCCTCTGCCGCAAAAATCCCGGATATCACTGCCGCACCGTTGACACCGCTTCCCTCAAGTCTGGAAACATTTTCACTGTTGATACCGCCGATTGCAACAACCGGGATATTTACGGAGGCAGCAATTTTCTTAAGCTCTTCTATAGAAAGATTCTTTGCATCTTTTTTGGTCGTACTTCCAAAAACCGCTCCTGTCCCGATATAATCTGCTCCTGCTTTTTCGGCAGCCACTGCCTGCTCCACCGTTTTGGCTGTCATTCCGAGGATCTTATCCGGCCCCAGAATTGCACGTATATCTCTGTCTTTTATGTCAGACTGTCCGACATGCACTCCGTCTGCATCCATTTCCATTGCAATCTCCACACTGTCATTTACCACAAAAGGAATTTTGTAGCTGCGGCAGAGTTTCTGAAGTTCTATTGCTTCTTTTCTGGTTTCTTCCGCATTCAGTTCTTTTTCGCGGAGCTGAAGAAAGGTTGCTCCGTTCTGAATAACTTTTTCACATACAGAAAGAAGGGTTTCATCTTCTTTCAGCCAGCTTCTGTCTGTGATCACATACAGTTTCAGGGCTTTTGCTATCTCTTCTCTTGTAAATTTCATTTTGTGTCACTCCTGCCTTTCAAATGCTTTGCGGATGCTGTCGTAATGGAGGAATTTACCCTCTGCGGCAAACGCCTGGATCTGCTCCAGGGTCGCAAACATATGTCCGTCTGTCTCCTCCGTCTGCAGTGACAGATCTTTTTCGTCTACATCCATGACAAAACGATATACATCTACAAAATAATTATCTCCTTCTCCCGGATTTTCCCTCTTGTATGTAAAAAGATATCCGCCCTCTGCATCTCTTGCATCCAGACCAGTTTCTTCTTTCACTTCACGAAGTACTGCCTCATAGGAGCTTTCTCCTGCCTGCGCTGCTCCGCCGGAAACTTCCCACCAACCCGGAGCCCACGCCTTTGTCATGACTCTTTTTGTGATCAGAAATGTATCATCTGGTCTGGCAACAACGCCAAGTACTGTCAGATGATATTCCCCATCCTTTAAACACCAGTCATTTCTTTTCATTGTACGACCTGTCGGCTGTTTATTTTCATCATAAATATCCCAAAATTCCATTTAACATTCTCCCCGTTTATCTTCGCAGAAATTTTTCGTTTTTATTTTACCAGAGTAAAGCAAAAATAACAAGGAACGTTCTCTATGCACTTTTCTTTTTTTTACACATAAAATATAAAGAACTCCCCTGAAAGGACTCGTTCATGGAAAATTATCAGATATCCCGGCCCTGCGGCCGCCCATATAATGCAACTTGTGGAATGGCAAGAGAAATGACAGGAAATCAGACTGGTTTCTACCGTTGTGCACAGCGCAGTCCGGCCTCTTCCCCATCTTCATCCTGTACCACAGTTTCCGGCAATTCTGAAATGTACAGTCCCATCGAGCATCTGCCGATCGCAATGGCATATGTTCCCTGTCAGAAATTTTCAACAACTTATGACCTGAATTATGCCTTAAGAGTCGGAACTGTTTTCCCTGAGTTATGCAAACCCTTCTGCGGAAAGCGAGGTGTCAGACGATGATGAGTCAGAATTCCTGTACTTCAAAAGAAAAACTCCTTCAACGGATCTATGAAGTCAGTTTTGCCGTTGATGATATTCTGCTCTTTCTTGATACACATCCCTGTTGTCAGGAAGCACTTTCTTTTTATCGGGAATACTCTTCCGAACGCCAGAAACTGATGAAGGAATATGCCCGGCACTATGGTCCCCTTACCATAGACGATGCCCTTGAAACAGATGCAAACAGCTGGCGATGGATGGAACAGCCATTTCCATGGGAGCAGGAAGGAGAGTGCAGATAATCTATGTGGAATTATGAAAAAAGGTTACAGTATCCGATTAATATCAAGACCCCTAATGCAAAGATTGCTCAGTTCATTGCCAGCCAATACGGCGGTCCCGACGGTGAAATTGGTGCATCCCTCCGTTATCTTTCTCAACGTTTTACCATGCCAAACCGCATGACCGCCGCTGTTTTAAATGACATCGGCACTGAAGAGCTTTCTCACCTGGAAATGGTATCCACCATTATCCATCAGCTTACACGAAATCTTTCTATGGAAGAAATTGAAAAAAGCGGACTCGGGCCTTACTATATCGACCATGGAGTAGGTGTCTGGCCACAGGCTGCGGGCGGGATTCCATTTAATGCCTGCGAATTCCAGAGCAAAGGAGATCCTGTCACAGATCTGTTTGAGGACCTTGCAGCAGAACAGAAGGCCCGCTCCACCTACGACAACATTCTCCGGGTAGTCCGTGATATTCCGGAAATTGCTGATCCTATCAGATTTCTGCGTTCAAGAGAAATCGTTCACTTCCAGCGCTTTGGAGAAGCTCTTCGCAGTGTTCAGGAAAATCTGGATGCCAAAAATTTCTACGCATTTAATCCAGCCTTTGACAATCCATGTAAAGCTTCCTGCAAAAATTCCTGATATGAGCAAACAGCTCCCCATTTTTATATGGAGAGCTGTTTTTCCTCAATTATTCAATTACATATGCATTTACGATCTCGCCATAATACGCCACATGGATATCCTGGGATCCATCTGCATTCTGTGGATAAAATTTTTCCTGATCTTCTTCTGTGATCGCATGAATGTCCTGTGTCTGTTTATAAATCACCTTACACTCCAGAGTCAATGGGAGCTCTCTGATTCCCGGTACCGAAATTGTTTCCGGTTCTTCATAAGTAAGGCCGAGTTCTTTTGCCTTATCCACATCTCTTCCTGATTTTGAGCCACAGTATGCAAGGATTTTCTTTGCACTTTCATCAAGTGGAATGTTTACTGTAAACTCACCATTTTTATCGATAAAAGTCTTGGTAAAACGGCTTTCTCGTATAAAAGTTACAAAAACAGGTTTTCCCCATTCAATACCAGCCATTCCCCAGGAGATCGTCATGGAGTTTGTTTTATTCTCATCCTTTCCGGTGATCAGTACACCCGATTTCACTCCTTTAAGGATTTCTCCCATATACTCATATACATCTATCTTTTTCTTCATTCGTCTAAACCTCCATCTTTTTTTGTTATCGTTTATCAGTGACTGTGAACAGCAGCAACAGTACTGAATCGTTACGTTTATGATAAAATAAGGACTGCTTTTTGGCAAGTATTTTGTTATAATAAAAATAATATGTAACTGGACACTGAACAGTTATGAAATTTTTGCAATTGCTACTGAATAATCATTTAAAAGGAGTACCCATCATGCCATCTTCTAAACAAAAAAACCTCACCGGGCCTTACGCCTGCATCCAGGCACTGTACTGGATGTATTTTGCCGCGATCATGAGTTTTTCCGGCTTTTTTCTGCTGGATGGAGGCTTTTCCAATACTCAGATCGGCATCATTGCTGCCGCTGCCGGTATCATTTCTGCACTTCTTCAGCCTGTACTCGCCAGCTATGCTGACCGTCCGGACAGCCCTTCTCTCAAAAAACTTATCCAGATTTTTTATATGATCCAACTGCTTCTCGGAGTCGGACTGTTTTTTTCCAGAAGCTTGATTCTGACCGGACTTCTCTATGGCATCAGTATCGCGCTTCTTCAGTTATTAACTCCATTTATCAATGCCCTGGGTATGGAAAGCATCAATCAGGGTCAGCAGCTTAACTTTGGACTTGCACGTGGAATGGGTTCTGTTGCATATGCAATCATCTGCTATGTCCTTGGAATTATTACAGTAAAAGCAGGTGCCGGTTCCATCCCTGCCTCTGTGATCATTCTCACATTTTTTACCCTCGGATGTCTCATCCTTTTTCCTTTTGTCAAAACCCAGGGAACTTCCGGCTCAAAAGCTTCCGGAAATAGTCTGGCAAATCCGCTTCTGTTTTTCCAAAAGTATAAGCACTTCTCTCTGGTACTTATCGGATGCATTTTTATTTATCTCAGCCACGTACTTCTGAATAATTTTAACTTTCAGATTGCACAGGGCAAAGGTGGCGGAAGTTCTGAAATGGGAACTGCATCTGCAATTGCGGCTATGTGCGAGCTTCCTACCTTGTTCCTTTTTGGCTATATTATCAAAAAAATCCGCTGTGATATTCTGATTCGTATTGCCGGTATTTTCTTCGTACTGAAATCTCTTGGAACGCTTCTGGCACCTGGGATCTCCGTCTATTATGGAGTACAGATTCTTCAGATGCTTGGATGGGGACTTATGACTGCCGCCTCTGTCTACTATGTAAATGCAGTCATGGAACCCGAAGATGCCATCAAGGGACAGGCATATTTTACCATGACCTATACTCTTGGCTGTGTGATCGGTTCCTTCCTTGGCGGGGTACTGATTGATTTTGCCGGAGTAAATTCCATGCTCATCTTTGCCACTGTCTCTGCCCTTTTTGGTGCCTTCATCGTATTCATATTCGCAGAACATACTTCATAAAAAACGAAGGGGCTGTCATTTGACAGTCCCCTTTTACTCTTATCAACTGTTAAAACACATATTTTCTGAGTTTTCTGGAAAGAACATACGCAAGTGCGATCTTAATGATATCCGGAATGATAAACGGAACTACGCAGGAGGCAAGTGCTGCTGTAAATCCAATAGGTCCATTCATTCTGCCGTAAACGATCACAAACCATACTGTTCCAAATGCATAGCACACAATCAGACCTGCGATCATGGAAACAATCTGCATGACTGATTTTTTTCCCGGAAGTTTCTCCATTGCCCACATGAGCAGAGCGGAAAATAAAAATCCAATAATGTATCCACCGGTAGGTCCTGCCAGGACTCCGATACCTCCTGAAAAGTTAGCAAACACAGGAATTCCGATCGCTCCAAGCAGGATAAATACCAGAACCGATAAGCTTCCTCTCTTTCCGCCCAGCACACCTACTGCAATAAAAACACCGAATGTCTGCAGGGTAAACGGAACCGCTGCCGGAATGGAAATCCAGGAACAGATTGCCATGATCACTGCAAACACTGCAATATAAACAATATCATATGTTTTACTTCTTTGAACTGCTACCGTACTCATCTTTTCCTCCTCATAATAACAGATCTGCTATTCTCTGATCTCTCTTAAGACTTTAGCACAGGCAGGTTCGAATTGTCAACCTATTATTATTTTTAGGTTTACTTTTCTAAAATCATATCTTCCTTCTGATTATTTTCTTGGATGTACATAAACTTCCATCTGATTATATGGAATCGTAATTCCATTTGCGTCAAATTCTTCCTTGATCCTCTGATTCAGTCTCCACTTTGTTTTCCAGTATGCATCCGTCGGAACCCATACCCTAAGCCCTATGATCACTGCACTGTCCGCCAGCGAATCCACAAAAACCACCATCTCTGAATTGTCGCTCCTGGTATCCGGATCCGCCTTCAGAATATCCTCGATTACTTTTTTTGCTTTACGGATATCTGCATCATAGGAAATTCCTACTTTTATCTCCAGTTTACGGTTTTCTTTTGCTGTCACATTGATGATCGTGCTGTTTGACAATATTCCATTTGGCACTACGATCTTTTTGTTGTCTATACTCAGAAGAGTCGTATAACAGATTTCAATCTTGGCAACCGTTCCCTCGCAGCCATTTGCCTGATCCTGAATGATATAATCTCCAACCACAAAAGGTTTAAATATCAAAAGCAGAACCCCGCCTGCCAGATTCGCAAGTCCCCCCTGTAATGCCAGACCTACCGTCACACCGGCAGTTCCAAGAAGTGCAGCCACAGAAGATTCTTTCACACCCAGACTGATCGCTATATTAAAGATCAGCAGCATATACAAAACCGCCTTGCCTGCTGATGAAATAAACTGAACAACACCTGCGTCTATATTGGCCCTCTCCAGAGATTTCCTCATAATGTTCACGATCCAGCTGATGATCCTGCGTCCCACAAAAAAAACGATAATGGACAGAACCACTTTAATACAAAATCCGGTGAGCGCCGGAAGCTGTTCTGTCAGATATTCTTTGAAATTCAGGATATCCTTGAGGCTCTGCTTTACAGACGTTCCATCCAGCCCCATATTCTGCAGTCCCTGATCCACTTTGTCTGCTGTTTCACTTAATGTATCCATGATAGATCACTTCCTCTCATTTTGGTAATATAGCATTTTTTTCTTTTCATCCTGTAGCCTTCAGTATACCATGAAATTTATATTTTCTCTATTTAAAAACCTCATACAGAGTGGTATAATGAAATGGTTTATAATAATTATTTTTTATTACTGGAGGAAATCATGCATATCATAATTGTCGGGTGCGGCAAAGTTGGACGCACTCTCGCAGAACAGCTTCAGGAAGAAGAAACTGACCTAACTCTGATTGATATGAATGCCGATATTATCAACTCTCTCACCGAAGATATCGATGCTATGGGAATTGTTGGAAATGGTGCAAGTATCAATACCCTGATGGAGGCCGGTGTGCCAACCGCTGATATTCTGATCGCTGTAACTGCTTCTGATGAATTAAATCTTCTCTGCTGCCTTATCGCACAGAAAACCGGGCACTGCCAGACAATCGCCCGCGTAAGAAATCCTATTTACAGCAAGGAAATCGGTTTTATCAAAGAAAGACTCGGTCTTTCCATGATCATGAACCCTGAACTGGCTGCTGCACAGGAAATTTCCCGACTGCTGCGTTTTCCGGCTGCGATCAAGATTGATCCGTTTTCCAAAGGCCGTGTAGAGCTTCTTAAATTTAAAGTTCTGCCAGAATTCGGTCTGGATGGTATGTCTGTTTCTCAGATCACAGACAAATATCGCTGTGATATTCTTTTCGCAGCAATTGAGAGCAAGGATACTGTGGCAATCCCTGGCGGAGATCATCTGGTACACAATGGGGATTTTGTTTCTATCATTGCAGCTCCTAAGAATACTGCCCTTTTCTTTAAGAAAATAGGACTGAAGACACATCAGGTCAGAAATACTCTGATCATTGGCGGTGGTACCATTTCTTATTATCTCGCCAAAACTCTGTCCGATCTCAGGATCAATGTCAAGATCATCGAAAAGGATAAGAATCGCTGCGAAGAACTGAGTGATATGCTCCCGGAAGCTACGATCATCTGCGGTGATGGAACTGATCGTTCTCTTCTTTTAGAGGAAGGTCTTGCAACTGCAGAATCTTTCGTAACACTTACCAATATGGACGAGGAGAATATTTTCCTGTCACTTTCCGCCAAGAAACTTACAGAAGCAAAACTTGTAGCCAAAGTTAATCGCCTCCCATACAAGGATGTCATTGACGATCTGGATCTGGGAAGTGTGATCTACCCTAAATATATTACCTCCGATTCCATTCTCCGCTATGTTCGTGCCATGCAGAATACCATTGGAAGTAACGTAGAAACTCTGTATCATATCCTGGACAATCAGGCAGAAGCTCTGGAATTTAATATCAGGGATAATTCCCCTGTCGTTGGTATTCCACTTGCCGAATTAAATCTCAAAAGCAACCTTCTGGTCTGCTGCCTTGCCCGCAAGGGTACTGTACGCATTCCTCGAGGTCAGGACACCATCCAGGTCGGGGATAATGTTGTCATCGTAACCACCAACAAAGGGCTTCGCGACATCCGCGACATTCTTGCATAAATGAGGTAGAGCTATGAATTTTCGCATTATTGCCTATATCGTGGGCTGGATATGTAATTTTCAGGCAGCCTTTATGTTACTGCCCTTTTTTACAGCACTGATTTATCACGAACGGGAATTCAGTTCTTTTTTGATCGCCATGGCAGTCTGCCTTGTCATCGGAATTCCTCTTACACTGAAGAAACCCAAAAACAAAGTATTTTACACCAAGGACGGCTGTGTTGCAGTTGCTCTGAGCTGGCTTGCCTTATGTGTTTTTGGTGCAGTTCCTTTTGTGATCAGTGGGTATATCCCACATCCTGTCGATGCACTTTTTGAGACAGTTTCCGGATTCACAACTACCGGTTCCAGCATTCTTACAGATGTCGAGGTTCTTCCGCACTGTGTTCTGATCTGGCGAAGCTTCACACACTGGATCGGAGGAATGGGAGTTCTTGTATTTCTGCTTTCCCTGCTCCCGCTCACCGGTGGATATCACATGAATCTTATGAAAGCAGAAAGCCCGGGACCTTCTGTCAGCAAACTGGTTCCAAAGGTACAGTCCACTGCCAAAATTCTTTATACTATTTATTTTGGTATGACACTTGCTCAGATATTCCTGCTGTTGATTGGAAAAGTTCCTCTTTTTGATACTCTGTGTATCACCTTTGGTACTGCCGGAACCGGTGGATTTGGTATTGTCAATGACAGTATTGGAAGCTACAGCACTTACTGTCAGGTCGTTACTACCATCTTTATGATTTTATTCGGGGTAAACTTCTCTGTTTACTACCTGATTCTGACTAAGAAATTTCGTCAAGCTTTTAAATATGAAGAAGTTCGCTATTATTTCGGAATCATTATCGCTTCCATTTTAATTATTACCTTCAATACGGTACACCTCTTCCGAAATGTCCTGGTCGCATTCCAGCAGGTAGCATTTCAGGTTGCTTCCATCATTACCACAACAGGATTTTCAAGCACAGACTTCAACCAGTGGCCAGCCTTATCCAAGACAGTTCTGGTGCTCTTGATGTTTGTAGGTGCCTGTGCCGGAAGTACCGGAGGCGGAATCAAGGTTTCCCGTATTCTGATCCTGTGCAAGGCTGCAAAAAAAGAATTCCAGCTTTACCTTCACCCAAATGCAATCAAGAAGATCAAGATGGATAACAAGATTATTTCTCATGAAATTTTGAGATCCACCAATATTTACATCAGCGTATATCTTCTGATTTTTGCAGCTTCTGTCCTGTTGATCGCAATTGACAATTTTGACCTGATCACGAACTTCACCGCTGTTGCTGCTACACTTAACAACATTGGTCCAGGATTTGAAATCGCTGGTCCGATGGGAAATTTCAGTTCTTTTTCCTATCTGTCCAAGAGTGTTCTGATCTTTGATATGTTAGCAGGACGACTGGAAATTTTCCCTCTTCTGCTTCTCTTCTTCAAGGATACCTGGAAACGTTTCTGATAATTTCTCCCCTGATTTATAATTGATCAGGGGCGTTTTTCTTTATTTTGTTATTTTTTTATGATTTCTTCACATTTTCTTCAAAACCTCATCACAGTTTTTTCACATTTTTCGGGTATAGTATTAGCTATAGAGAGCGAAATGCTTTCTATAAAATATTTTTCTTTTTCATACGCGCCGGTACGAAAGTACCGGCCTCCTTCCATTTACAGGACTTTTTATAAATTTTAATAAATTCCAACCAAAAACACACTCTGCTGAGATTGCAGAGTGTGTTTTTTATTTCAGTTATGATGTTTTAAGATTTTCGCTGATCGTACTCCAGATATCACTGCTCTCGAATCCAAGTCTCCACTGGGCAACTCCTGCAAGATCATATTTCGGAATCAGTTTTACCTTTTCTGCAAGCGACTGGGCATCCTCAATCCAGATCTGATATGTTGTATTGTCTTTCTCAAATTCTGCATAATTCTGCCCCACGCTTCCATCCCATACAGGTTCAACCTGATTCTCTGTAAGTATTCTCTGCGTTTCACTCATTCCAATTGCTTCACTTGTCACAGCTCCACCGGTTGTCTTCCACAATCTGGTATAAAACGGAACGGCAAGAACTGTTCGCTGTGCCGGAACTTCCTTCAGTGTATCCTCCACTCCCTGTTCTACCCACGGAAGCGATGCTACAGAGCCGGCCTCAGATCCCACATAATGTTCATCATATCCCATGATCACTACGTAATCCACAACCAGCCCCTGCTCTCGTCTGTCATAATGACTTGTAAAATCTTCCGGAACCGGGTTATCCACAGAAAGTACCAGATTATTCTTATGGCATTCAATAGAAAGTTCTCTCAAAAATTCCAGAAAATGCGGTCCCGCATCTTCACTGAGTGTTTCGAAATCCACATTAATACCATCCATTCCTATCTCTGCTGCCCTCTGTATCAGATACTGAATGATATTCTGTCGGGATGAAAGCTGAGACAGAGTTTCCGTGGTACTGATCTCTGCTGTAAAGTTATCAACCAGCCCCCATACCTTAAGTCCCTTCTGATGTGCCTGCGCCACATAATCAGCCGAAGACAAATCTCCAAGATTTCCTGCTGTATCCTGAATATAAAACCATGTCGGAGAAATCACGTTTAAGCCACTGACGTTTGCTGTCATATCGCCAAGATAAGCATTGGCATCTGTGTTGGTAATCTGATGCCAGGTCATATTTACCTTATCCTCCATTATAAGGTAAGTATAATCTTCTTTCTCAAAATCTCTCTCAAAATCTGTGGTTTCCATATCTGACAGAACTTTTTTCTGTACATATCCAATGTATCCATCCATGGTTGAAACCTGTACCCAGTCTTCAAGAGCCTGCATATAAATCAATGTATCACCTTTCTTGACTTCTGTGAGAACCGGTGACTTGATGCCTCCACGATAGCGAATACTCGTGTCTTTCTTAACAGTTGCTACATTTACTCCTGTAAATTCATGCCGAATCACAACTCTTGCCGGTTCCTGATACTCATAAAAATCCAGATCTGTATATTTCTGTACAAGTGAAAGACTCAGATAAACCTTTCCATCCCGCACCCAGACCTCTCCATCTCCTGCTTCTGATGCAGGAAACTTCTCAAGTGACGACGGTGTCGCATATAAAATCTGCTGATTTCCACTGTCCCAGTAATATCTCTGATTCAGATAGGTACTTACGATATCCTGCGGAAGATAAATCTGATCTCCGGATTTCAGAGCTCTCTCCTCCATAATATCTGTACCAAGGACAAGTACCATCTCTCCTTCTGCCGGCTGACCATAATATTCTGTCAGATTCATCTGTTCCTTAGATGGAATATATTTACTGATAATATGAATCCCTATTCCTGCCACTGCAAGCACAAGAATCAGAATACCGACGACCATAATTGAAACAAGCTGCTTTCTCCTCTGTGTTGTACTTGATTTTCTCATTTGTTCCTCCCTTTCGGTTCAGAGCATATTTTATTCAGCAGGCAATACTCCGCAAAATGATCCGGGATAGCCTCTGATTCGTAACTGTGAGAATGCCAGACAGTTACACTTCATTTATAAATTATATCATGTTTTGTCATAGATGTATTATTTATTTGGAAATTTTAATTTTTTTAATATTTTTTTCATATCAGGGATTTTCCAGACCGGTCAGGTATAAGGAGGAAACCTTTGTTTTCCTGAAAAATCCCTTCCTCTTATGTATCTTAAACGGCAAAATCTTCCCCTTCGTCACTCGTCAGATCTTACCTGCGTTTGACTTGTATATGCTTTGGGGGTGCTTCTCTGATCAGATCAAAATCAACTCTTGCAATTCTGCCTGTTTCATCTTCTGTGTAGTCTCTCATATAACCTCCGCCCTCTGCGATCAAACAGGCTTTCGCAATATCTTTTGGGGTACTGGGCTTTCCATCCATAAAGAGCTGGATTCCATTCTTCTGATAGACCTTCAGTTCTTTTTTCAGAGGTTTTATGGCTTTCTTGCTGCACTTCTCATGTGACATATTTTCTCAGATCTTTCCTCCTTTCTCTCAAAATAAGATTTTAGAAAACACCTGACAGTTTAAGAAAAAATATTCTTCCTGTAATTGAATTTAATCTCATGGAAATTGCATCTGCCACAGCCGGAACGCTGCATGACATGTAAATGATGGCAATGACTTGTCTGTAGAAATGAGAATTGTGGTAACTATTCAGAAGGTAGTATCCTGACTGTGAAGCTGCTGAACAGTTACGAAATGTGTTGTTATTATGTAAGTTAGTTTAATTTGCGTCTTTTGTCATTCAATCACAGAACACCTATCTCTTCTTAAGATTCATTATACAGATTTCTTTTACAGTTGCAAGGATTTTTCCCGATTTATAAAAAAATTTCTATTCTATTTCCAAATATTTTAGAAATAGGTAAATCTAATTTCTTTACATTTTCTATACTTGTGGTATATAATACGTTATATAAGTCATGGACTATATCCTGATTTTGATATAAAGCAACTGTGAAGGTACTGAACAGTTACAATATAAATTCGTATCAGGATCCAAAGAATAGGATGTGATGACATGAAATTAGAAAAAATCAACGATAATCAGATTCGTTGTACCTTAACACGAGAAGATTTGGAAATGCATCAGGTTAACTTGCGGGAACTGGCTTACGGATCCGAGAAAGCCAAGAAACTTTTCCGCGATATGATGCAGCAGGCGCAGATAGAATTTGGTTTTGAAGCAGACAATATTCCGCTGATGATCGAGGCAATCCCTGTAAATCTTGACAGTATTATCCTCATCATCACTAAAGTAGAAGATCCGGAAGAACTGGATACCCGTTTTTCCAGATTTTCCCCATACAAGGACTCTGCCCAGACAGAACCGCTCCAGCTTGATGGAGCAGACAATATCATTGATATTTTCCAGAAGATTTGCGAATCCAGACTCAAGAATAAGTCTTCCAATACCGAAGGCTCTAAGGAATCAGATGAGGCAGCTTCCGATTCTTCTGAAAAACCAGCGGTAAATCTGATTCGTCAGTATACATTTACTCACCTGGACGATGTAATTGCAGCTTCACATGGACTGAATGGTTTTTTCACCGGCAGAAATACCTTATACAAGACTTCTGCTAACGAAAGCTATCAGCTTATCATTCACCAGTCTTCCTGCTCTCCGCAGGAGTTCAATAAAGTCTGCAATATTCTTTCTGAATATGGTAAAGGAAGTTCCTGTACACCTGCCAGGGAGGCTCATTTAATCGAGCATGGAGAGGTAATTTCCGTAAATGCTCTGCAACAATTAATACAGCTTTAATCATGACTTATATGTTGACTGTTTATTTCTTACTCAACGATCAATGTAACAGTTACACTTAAAAAGACTGGCATCTCTGCCAGTCTTTTATTAATTAGTTATTCTCCAGAAAGTCGTTGATCTGCTGAACCAGAACATCTACATCCATTCCGTGAACCATGGCTGCTTCTTCTAAGGATTCCATCTGGGAAGACGGGCATCCAAGACAATGCATTCCTGCTCTCATAAGAATCGGTGCAATATTCGGATCTAAAGTGATTAACTGGCCGATCAGCATATCTTTTGTAACCTTTGCCATTGTATTTTCCTCCTTTTCTCAGGGATAAAGAGTAGATCTTTACTCCCAGTGATAATCTCCATTATAATATAAAAACATCCTGTACGCAACGTCTGCTATTGAAAAATTGTGCACAATTTATAAAAATTTGTTTATAAATTAATACTTGTATTCTTCTCTGATATATATTAGAATAGCTGTATGGATACCTGAAAAGGTACAAAAGATATAAAGGAGGATATCAATTATGGCATACGTAATTTCTGACGATTGTGTAAGCTGCGGAACATGTGCAGCAGAGTGCCCAGCAGAGGCTATTTCTGAAGGTGCAGAGCATTTCGAAATCGATGCTGATGCATGTCTTGACTGCGGAACATGTGCAGATGCATGTCCTACAGAAGCTATTCACCCAGCTGAATAATTTCATTTAAGACAAATCGAAAAGAAACTGTAGCAATGCTACAGTTTCTTTTTTGGTTTCTTTTCAACTGCTGCCGCAGCTTCTTTTCTTGCCATCTGCTGTCTTCGAATTGCAAAATCCAGTGAACGACACCTTTCTTCGTCTTCACTCTCATTCTGTACCTTAAGCTCCTGTGCGATCAGCCGTTCCAGTATTGTCTGAAACTCTAGGATCTTTTCGTCATTTGTGCTGTCCTTTTCTTCAGCACTATCTTCTATCATGACCTCATCGCTCTCATATGGTATATCAAAGTTCACATTATCTTCTTCCAAGGACTTTATCCGACTTTCCGTATATTCCTGTCCTGTTCCCGCCAGTTTTGGAATCAGTTCACGAATTGCGTGAAGTCTTAGTCCCCGCTTCTTAAGTTCTTTTATATTCATAAAAAGTTGAATATCATATCTGGTGTAATAACGATGACCAAGCTCATTTCTGTGGATCTGCAGTTCCAGCTCTTCCTCCCAGTATCGAAGAACATATGACTTTATCCCAGTCATCTCTACTGTCTGTTGAACAGTATATCTTGTCTCCATGTCACACCTCCTATGAAATTCGTTATCTATAATTATAATCGTATTTCCCTTTTAATTCAACGAAAACAGTTTGACATAATCTATCGTGAAACAGCAAAAAAGCAGACATCAGAATGAAAATCGAACATTTTCATCTTAATGTCTGCAAATCTGCAATAAACCGATATTATTTTTTCATATTAACAAACTGTGTATAACGTGGCAGCCATACCAGTTCAATGGTTCCAATCGGGCCATTTCTCTGCTTGGCGATAATGACCTCTGCAATATCTTTCTTTTCTGTGTCTTTATGATAGTAATCATCCCTGTACAGAAACATTACCACATCGGCATCCTGTTCAATAGCTCCGGACTCTCGAAGATCCGAAAGCATCGGCCTGTGATCCGGACGCTGCTCAACTGCCCGGCTCAGCTGCGACAGTGCAATGACCGGTACATTCAGTTCTCTGGCCAAAGCTTTCAATGAACGGGAGATATCTGAAATCTCCTGCTGCCTGGAATCACTCTTACCGCTTCCGCTCATCAGCTGCAGATAGTCGATCATAATAATCCCGAGATTGTGTTCCAGCTTATATTTCCTGCATTTGGATCGCATCTCCGCAATACTGATACCTGGTGTGTCATCAATGATCAGGTTGGAACGTCCAATGATATCCGCCCCCTCTACCAGCTTGGTCCAGTCCTCGTCTTTAAGATTACCGGTACGCATATTCTGGGAATCCACATGAGATTCCATCGCGAGAAGACGATTGACAAGCTGCTCCTTTGACATTTCGAGGCTGAATATTGCAACCGTGACATCTTTGCGAAAAGCCATATACTGTGCAATATTTAATACAAACGCCGTCTTTCCCATGGACGGACGGGCTGCGATCAATACCAGATCCGACGGATGCATACCGGAGGTCTTGTAATCCAGATCTATAAAACCTGTAGGAATTCCGGTAACACTTCCCTTAAGCTTGGAGGCTTTCTCAATGTTGTTGATCGCATTCAGGACAACCTGCTGAATCGGAACATAATCACCACCCACAGTCCTCTGCAGAATGTTGAATAATTTCTTTTCTGCCTCCTCCATGATCGTCTCTGTGCTGTCCTTTTCAAGGTAGCAGGCATTCTCTACTTCCTCGGTCGCCCGGATCAGTTTACGGAGCTGTGCTTTATCGCTTACAATATTAGCATAGTATTTGACATTTGCAGAAGTCGGAACTGCTTCAAGCAGTTCCCTGACATACTCCATACTGCTGATGTCCGGAGGAACATCTTTTTCTTTCAGACGGTTCTGGAGTGTGATCGTATCAACCGGTTTCCCTTCATTACAAAGTTCCACCATCGCATCAAAGATAATTCCATACTGATTCTGATAAAAATCATCACTTGTAAGAATCTCTGACGCTATCAGAATCGCATCACGATCAAGAAGCATGGATCCGATCACCGACTGCTCTGCCTCAATGCTATGAGGCAGTATACGCTTTATCAGTGCTTCTTCCATTTAATTTCCCCCGGTGCTTAAGCCTCTTTGATCCATACTTTCAGACTTCCGGTTACCTTTGGATGAAGTTTGACCGGAACCTGTGTAACACCTAAATTTCTGATCGGGCTTGGAAGCTGAAGCTTTTTCTTATCGATTTCCAGACCAAGCTGTGCCTTGGCAGCCTCGGAAATTTCCTTTGTGGATACGGAACCAAAGGTTCTTCCGCCCTCTCCGACTTTAAGAGTGAGGATAATTTCTTTCGTTTCAAGATCCTTGGCAAATGCCTGGGCTGCTTCCAGATTCTCCTGTGCGACCTTTTCAGCGTTTGCTTTCTGAAGCTTCAGATCATTCAGATTCTTTGGTGTTGCTTCCAGACCAAGTTTCTTCGGAATGATCATGTTTCTTGCATATCCGTCACTGACATTTACGATTTGACCCTTTTTTCCAAGAGCTTTGACATCTTCTAATAAAATTACTTTCATTGCTTAACCTCTTCTTCCTGATATAACTCATCAATAATTTCTTTTAACATATCTTCTACTTCATCAATCGGTCGTTTCACCTGGGCTCCGGCAATGTTGATATGACCGCCTCCGCCAAGTTTTTCCATCATGACCTGTACATTAACCTCATCGATTGCTCTGGCACTGACATAAACCTCTTTGTTATAAGTGGTCAGTACAAAGGACGCCTTTACTCCTGCGATATTCAAAAGTTCATTTGCGGCCTGTGCTCCGACAACTGTAGGACTTTCCAGCCCCTTACTCGGACATTTGGCAATTGCAAAACATCCTCTGTAGATTTCAGCTGTACGTACGGCTTCTGCTCTGGCCTTGTAGGAATCGATATTATCACGAAGCATCTTGCGTACTCTGGTCATATCTGCCCCTGATCGTCTCAGGAATGCTGCTGCTTCAAAGGTACGCACTCCGGCTCTTGTAATAAAGTTATTCGTATCGATCATGATTCCTGCGTAAATACAGTCTGCCTCGATATTTCTGAGCCGCAGATCATCTGAGAAGTACTGAAGGATCTCTGCTACCATCTCACATGTAGAGGAAGCATACGGTTCTACATAAGACAACACCGCATTCTGGATCACTTCGTTTCCTCTGCGATGATGATCCAGAACTACTATTGTCTTTGTCATATACAGAAGCTCCTCGCACTCTGTATAGCTTGGCTTGTTTGTATCCACGACAACAACTACCGTGTTGTCATCCACAAGATCCATTGCCTGATTTCTGTCAATAAACATAGATGGCTCATAATCCGGATTATTCATATACCCTGCCATTAAAGGCCGGATAGACGTAGATGGATCATTGACCACGATATGAACCGGTTTGCCAAGCGTCTTGCCTGCCCGATAAATACCGATTGCCGCTCCAAGTGCATCAACATCCGTAATCTTGTGTCCCATGACCACAACACGTTCCTTGGTACTCATAAATTCCTTGAGTGCCTGTGCTTTGACACGGGCCTTAACACGGGTAGTCTTCTCCATCTGCTGTGCCTTACCGCCATAATAAGTGATATTATCACCATTCTTGATCACTACCTGATCACCACCGCGTCCAAGTGCCATCTCGATCGCGATTCTGGAATATTCATAATCCTGCAGATAGGTAGCAGCATTAAGACCCACACCGATACTTAAGGTCACATTCATCTCATTACCGATATTTACGGTTTTGACTTCTTCGAGGATATGAAATTTCTGTTCCTTCAGAGCCTCAAGAGAACTCTGTCTCATGATAAGGAAATATTTATCCTTTTCCAGCTTACGGACCAATCCGTCATAATTGGAAAAATATTTCGTGATTTTTCTGTCGATCAGTGCGATCAGAAGAGAACGCCGCACATCCTCTACACTCTCCAGTGCTTCTTCATAGTTGTCCAGGTACGCCAGTGCAACTACCAGTTTATTATCCTCATTTGCCTGGATGTAATTCCTGAGTTCCGTTTCATCATAAAGATACATTGCAATCAGGCTGCTGTCGTCTGATATCTCCATCAGAAGCTTCGAAGGTGCAACCGATTCTCCCAGAAGAACCTTCTGCATGGACACGCGGTAGATTCGTTCTCCAAACTGCGTACTGATCTCTGTGATTTCCTTTTCGGATCCGACCGGAAGCTTATCTGCCGTAATATCCGGAAAGATCGTACTGACGTTTTTGCGGTAAAACTGATCCCTTCCGGTAATCTCTGCAAATACTTTGTTTGACCAGATCATTCTACCCTGCATATCCATCACTGCATATGGAAGAGCAAGCTCCTCCAGAACCCTTTTTTCCAGAAATTCATACTGACTGGCAAAGGCAATAAGATCATTGAACATCAGTGGCCGATGATAAAAAAGCAGGCCAATTGCTGTACCCAGGTACAGAACAATTCCCATGGTGACGACCACTCCGGCTTTTATGTTGATCACATAAACCAGAAAGTTCAATGCTATCAGCAGAACAGATAAATACAGCGGCCAACGGGCAAGATGCTTCAGATGACCTTTTAATTTTAATTTTCCACTCATAACATTCTTTACCATTCTTTTATAATTTGCGTTTAAGATGCTATCTGCTATTATAGCAGATTTTCAGGCATATTACCATATGAATGTCAATAATCATATTTTATGAAAATAATCAGGTGAACATATTCTTTTCTAATAAAGCCAAAAAAGCTGCCATTCCTCCGCGGTCCGCACACAAATGCTTATCCGACAGATTCATGACAGCCTGATGTTCAACTAATAATTAGTCCTGAACGTATGGCATCAGGGAAAGATGACGTGCTCTCTTAACAGCAACAGTCAGAGCTCTCTGATGTTTTGCACAGTTTCCTGTGATTCTTCTCGGAAGGATTTTACCTCTCTCAGAAACGTATTTTCTGAGTTTTGCTACATCCTTGTAATCGATCTCATTGTTTTCTTTACCGCAGAATACACAAACTTTTTTTCTTCTGCGTCCGCCTCTTCTTTTCATAGGAGAGTCCGGTCTTTCGCCTCTATTGTAAGCCATGATGGTTTCCTCCTTATATTTTCCTTCAGTTCTAGTTAAATGGAAGTTCTTCGTCGATTCCGTCAGGGATATTCATAAATCCGTCAGCAGATGCTGAAACCGGATTCGGCATTGATGGTACAGACGGTGCACTCTGCTGTGGATGTGATGCAGCATAGCTGTCACTGGAAGCTTTGCTCTCGGCAAATTCCTGTTCCTCAACAACAACTTCTGTTGTGTAAACCTTCTGACCTTCTCTGTTTGTGTAGCTTCCGGTCTGAATACGACCGCTTACTACGATTCTGATTCCCTGATGGAAGTACTTCTCTGCAAATTCCGCACCACGTCCGAATACCACACAGCTGATAAAATCAGCGGTTGCTTCTCCGTCACGACGGAATCTTCTGTCTACTGCCAATGTGTATCTTGCAATTGCCAGTGCGTTTTCTCCTGCGGAATATCTTACCTCAGGATCCCTTGTTAAGCGTCCCATTAAAATTACTTTGTTCATTATAATACCTCTTTCTTCTTAGTGAGTGAACGGGCTTCTTAATGGTGCTTTCTAAAATCCATCTGTAAAAAGATTATGCGTCTTTACGAACGACTAAGTATCTTAATACGTTGTCCATGATGCGTACATGTCTTTCTACTTCTGCCGGACACTGTGCGTCTGCTTCAAACTGAATGAAATAGTAGAAGCCTTCATGCATTTTCTGAATTTCGTAAGCTAATTTCTTCTTACCCCATTCTTCTACTTCTGTGACGTTTCCGTTGTAACGAGCGATATAAGATTTTGCTTTCTCTACTACTGCATCGCGAACTTCGTCTTCAACTTTAGCGCTCACAACTAATGCTAATTCGTACTTGTTCATGCTTTCTTACCTCCTTATGGTCTTTAAGGCCCTCTGCCTGTTTACAGAGAGCAAGGATATGAAAATATATCACACAGCTAAATATTTTAGCATATGTTTTTTTTATTGTAAAGTGTTTTTTGTCGATTTTACAAATTTTATTTTTTGTTGATTTTATAAATTTATTTGCAGCTGTCACTTATTGTTGTAATTATGCATGAATTGTTGTATTTTTTTGTGAAATAGCTTATACTATCTGCACAAACGCATTTGCGTAACTAATGGAAAGGAGAATATTATGGACTCTGCATTATATGCAAACTATCTGAACATCCTGAAACATGAACTGGTTCCGGCTCTTGGATGTACAGAACCAATCGCCATTGCCTATGCAGCGGCGAAGGCCCGACAGGTTCTCGGAGAATTTCCGGAACAGGTTGAAATGCATCTGAGCGGCAACATCATCAAGAATGTCAAGGGTGTCACCGTTCCCAACTCCGGAGGTCTTAAGGGAATTGATGTTGCAGCCGTTCTTGGCATTGTCGGTGGAAATGCTGACCGTGCCCTTGAGGTACTCAGCGAAGTCTCTCCCGAGGATATTTCCAGAACACGTGAACTCATTTCTCAGAAAATCTGTTCCTGTTCTCTGGTTGAAAATGTTGATAATCTTTTTATCACAGCCATCGTTACCAGCGGCGAACACTCCGCTTCTGTTACGATTGAACATCAGCACACAAACATCACAAAGATCACAAAAGACGGAGAAATAATTCTGGATAACCCCTACCGTTCCACCGAGGCTGCTGCCATCGACAAATCTCTTCTCACGGTAAAAGATATCCTTGATTTTGCAGATCAGGTCAGAATGGAGGATATACAGCCTGTGATCGATCGCCAGATCAAACTGAACTCAGCGATCGCACAGGAAGGACTTGACAACAATTATGGCGCACAGATCGGCAAAACTCTGATGCACGTCTGGGGTAAAAGTGTTACCACGAGAGCCTGTGCCCGGGCGGCTGCCGGAAGCGACGCACGTATGGGCGGCTGCTCCATGCCGGTTGTGATCAACTCCGGAAGCGGAAACCAGGGAATGACCGTTTCCCTTCCTGTCATTGTTTTTGCAGATGAATGGGAAGTTTCCCATGAAAAGCTTTGTCGTTCTCTCGTTGTCAGCAATCTGATCGCCATCCACCAGAAATATTATATAGGAAGCCTTTCCGCTTACTGCGGTGCAGTCAGTGCTGCCTGCGGCGCTGGTGCAGGAATTACCTATATGTATGGCGGTACCTATCAGCAGGTTTCTCTGACGATCATCAATACGCTTGGAAATATAGGTGGAATCGTCTGCGATGGAGCCAAGCCATCCTGTGCAGCCAAAATCGCGACTTCTGTCGATGCAGCTCTGATGGCATTCCAGCTCAGTATCCAAAACAAAAGTTTTCTGCCGGGTGAAGGCATCATCAAGGATGATATCGAAGAGACCATCAAAAGTATGGGATATATCGGCCGCGTGGGAATGCGTGCCACTGATACGGAAATTCTCAATGTCATGATCGATCAGGCAAATATCGATCAGGACTGTTGAAATTTATAACTTTACAGGGGGATTCATTCAATGAAAAAAAACAGTTTCTTTTCCAGCCTTCCTTTTAAACTTCTGGTAGGCGTTATACTTGGCATTATTGCCGGACTCATACTGAATGCTACAGATTCTTCTTCTGTCACCATGGGAATCCTGAATATCGTTGTTACTCTGAAATACGTCCTCGGACAACTTATCAACTTCTGCGTGCCGTTGATCATCATCGGTTTTATTGCACCTTCCATCACAAAACTCGGAAACAGTGCTTCCCGTATGCTTGGGGTTGCTCTGGTAATTGCTTATGCCTCTTCCATAGGTGCTGCTCTGTTTTCTGTTGCAGCCGGTTATACGCTTATTCCACATCTCTCCATTGTCACAGATGTAGATGGTCTGAAAGAGCTTCCAGAGGTCGTATTTGAACTTTCTATTCCGCAGATCATGTCCGTTATGAGTGCACTTGTATTCTCCATTATGGTCGGTCTTGCAGCTACCTGGAACAAAGCAAAACTGATCACCGGACTCCTTGATGAATTTCAGAAGATCGTCCTTTCCATCGTATCAAAGATCATCATTCCAATTCTTCCATTTTTTATCGGACTGACTTTCTGTGGACTGGCTTATGAAGGTTCCATTACCAAACAGCTTCCTATATTCCTCAAAGTCATCGTGATCGTGCTGATCGGCCACTTTATCTGGATGACCTTATTGTATGTGCTTGCCGGGGCCTACTCTCACGAAAATCCGTGGGAAGTTGTACGACACTATGGACCGGCATATCTTACCGCAGTCGGAACCATGTCCTCCGCTGCCACTCTTGCCGTCGCACTCCAGAGTGCAGACAAGGCAAAACCACTTCGCAAAGATATGGTTCAGTTTGGAATTCCGCTCTTTGCCAATATCCATCTCTGCGGTTCTGTTCTGACAGAAGTTTTCTTCTGCATGACAATTTCCAAGATTCTGTACGGATCCATTCCGACTCCGGGAACCATGGTTCTGTTCTGTCTTCTTCTTGGAATCTTTGCACTTGGAGCTCCTGGTGTCCCAGGAGGTACTGTTATGGCCTCCCTCGGTATCATTACTGGTGTTCTTGGTTTCAATGAAACTGGAACTGCTCTTATGCTCACTATCTTTGCACTTCAGGACAGCTTCGGCACAGCCTGCAATGTAACAGGCGACGGTGCCCTTACTCTGATCCTTACCGGATATGCAAAAAAACACAATATCAAAGAACAGCATATTGAAAGTGTTGATCTTTAAAGGTAATATATTACTAACAGTTGAACGCACTGAATCTCAGGTGCGTTCAATTTGAATAATATTCCTGTCAGGAGGGTAAATTTATGCTTCTAAAAAACGGTTATCTTATCGACCCGGCCAGCAACACAGATGAGCTTATGGACATTCGTGTTGAAAACGGAACGATTGTTGAACTTGGAAAGGATCTTTCAGCCAAAGATGAGGAAGAAATCCTTGATCTTTCCGGTCTGACTGTTGCACCGGGACTTATTGACACACATATACATTTCCGTGATCCTGGTCTTACTTATAAGGAAGACCTCCATACCGGTTCTCTCGCTGCAGCAAAGGGAGGTTTTACTTCTGTTATCTGTATGGCAAATACCAAGCCTGCCGTTGACTCCGTAGATACACTCAAGGACATCCTTACACGTGCTCAGGATGAAAATATTCATATTTATCAGACAGCGTCTGTCTCCTATGGCTTAAGTGGTGAAAAAATGACCGATTTCGATGCCCTTGTAAAAGCCGGTGCCTGCGGATTCACCGATGACGGAATTCCTCTTCTTGACGCCACTTTCTGCTACAAGGCCATGCAAAAAGCAGCTGAACTTCATATGCCGATCAGTCTTCACGAAGAAGATAAGGCATTCATCACAAATAACGGGATCAATGCCGGCGAGATCTCAACACAGCTTGGTGTTGCCGGTTCTCCTGCAATTGCAGAAGAAGTGATGGTTGCCCGTGACTGCATGCTTGCACTTCGAAGTGGTGCCGCTGTCGTGATCCAGCATATCAGCTCCGGAAACTCGGTAGAGCTGGTCCGCACAGCCAGAAAACTCGGTGCTGATATTCACGCAGAAGCCACTCCACATCACTTTACACTGACTGAGGAAGCGCTCCTTGAGCATGGCACACTTGCCAAAATGAACCCTCCTCTCCGTACAGAAAAAGATCGTCAGGAAATTATTCAGGGACTCAAAGATGGAACGATCGATCTGATTGCCACCGACCATGCCCCGCACAGTGCTGAAGAAAAAGCCAAACCTCTCACAGAGGCACCAAGTGGCATCACAGGACTTGAGACTTCCCTCGGACTTGGAATTACTTCTCTTGTAAAAGAAGGATATCTCACATTGATGGAGCTTCTTAAAAAAATGACCTGCAATCCTGCAAAGCTCTACAAACTTCCGGGTGGCAGTATTCAGGTTCATGCACCTGCAGATTTTGTGATTTTCAATCCTGATGAAACGTGGACCGTCACTGATTTTGCATCCAAATCATCCAACAGTCCGTTTAAAGGTGCTGAACTTTATGGAAAAATCCATTACACGATCTGTAACGGAAAAATTGTATATCAGGGATAATTTTATATCTTTGACCTTATATCTCTCATAATATACGAACTTCCCCTGGTGCAGCGATCCTGCTGTCTGCCGGGGGAAGTTTTGTCTCGATCACTTCAATCTGTATTACAATTTACATTACTCTTCATAAATCTGATCAAACACACCGCCATCTGCAAAGTGAGTTTCCTGTGCCTTATCCCAGCCACCAAAGTCATCGATCGTCACAAGATTTACATCCAGATCAAAAACATCTGCATATTCTTTCAGGATATCCTCATTTGACGGACGGTAATAATTATCTCCTGCAATTCTCTGTGCTTCATCAGAATACAGATAATTCAGATATTCCGTCGCTACATCTCTGGTTCCTTTTTTGTCTACTACAGAATCAACAACTGCCACGGACGGCTGTGCCAGGATACTGATACTCGGTGTCACAATCTCATAATCATCCGGGTAATCCTGTACAGAAAGATAGGCTTCATTTTCCCAGGCGATCAGAACATCCCCCTGTCCGTTTTCTACAAAAGAAGTGGTTGCGCCTCTTGCTCCGGAATCCAGTACAAGAACATTTGCATAAAGTTTCTTGATAAAGTCTTTTATTTTATCTTCATCCCCATTAAACTGCTTGTCTGCATAAGCCCAGGCGGCAAGATAATTCCATCTTGCACCTCCGGAAGTCTTAGGATTAGGGGTAATGACTCCAACATCTTCTTTGATCAGATCATCCCAGTCCTTAATTCCTTTTGGGTTTCCTTTTCTTACAAGAAATACAATTGTAGATGTATACGGTGAACTGTCATTTGGAAATTCATCAATCCATCCGTCTTCAATCAGGCCTGCATCCTCTACGGCATTTACATCATACTCCAGAGCCAGTGTTACAACATCTGCTTCCAGACCATTTGCGACCTCCAGTGCCTGCTTGCCAGAACCTCCATGAGACTGCGTCACTTCCACCTCCTGACCTGTTTTTTCTTTCCAGTGTTCCGCAAACACCTTGTTATACTGCTCATATAATTCTCTCGTTGGATCATAAGATACATTTGTGATCTCTACCTTATCTGCTGCCCATACTACAGATGTACTTGCAATGTTTACTCCAAGAACTGCTGCGATTCCTAATGCTAGAAGTCTTTTTCTCATAATATTCTTCCTCTCTTCTCTTTCTTTTTTGAATTTTTTCTGTTTCTCCTGCTGTGACATTATAAAACCATATTTTATAAAAGAAAGAAATCCTAAGATTGGAAAACGATGTCTTTGGCACACAAAAAACTGCAAAATCCCGTTATCTTCAAACTGAAATTTTGCAGTTTCCTTGTTTCTTCTCTTTATTTACCCTTATTTTGCGAAAACGTTATCCATGTTGATTTTACTTGGTTTTTGATCAGCAAATATTATGGAAAAGTAATGCAATTATCTGCTCACATCCTCACAGACTGTTTTTGCATATAAAAAATTTTCTCTGAACTACATGAACAACATAAAAAAACCAGAGTATCAAACTCGGGTTTTTAGTAGAGGTGCCACCCGGATTTGAACCGGGGATAGAGGTGTTGCAGACCTTTGCCTTACCACTTGGCTATGGCACCATATTTAATTATTCCTTAAAGGAAAGTGACTCCAAGGGGATTTGAACCCCTGTTACCGCCGTGAAAGGGCGGTGTCTTAACCGCTTGACCATGGAGCCAATTCTATTGCTATCGGCTCTAGGTCCGAAAAGCTAACTCCCCCTGTTGGACTCGAACCAACGACACTGCGGTTAACAGCCGCATGCTCTACCGACTGAGCTAAGGAGGATTATCAGAAGATATATCGTATCTTCAAAACCACATACATGTTGACTAAGCAATTATATCATAACCAAGCTTGTTGGTCAAGCCCTCACCCTATTAGTAGCAGTCAGCTCCATATGTTACCATACTTCCACCCCTGCCCTATCAACCTCGTCGTCTTCAAGGGGGTTTACTCCTTTC
>NZ_JAJBNQ010000049.1:0-6740 GCF_020538025.1 Blautia sp. MSK17_66 | reverse complement strand
CAATTCATCTCCCACCTGTAGAGGAAGGAGAATTCTTGCTATATATTATGTTAAAATAATACCGATCGATAATATCCTGCAATGTAATGGATTTCATTTTTTCATCTACCATATTTTGAATTTCATGATAGAAGTCCCCAATAGCGAATTGAATGTTGATACCGATTCCACAATCCGGATTGGTATCTGTGTCCAGGTGAAGCAGCGGCTTATCGCCCTCTACGGCTCGGTAGATGTCATACATACTGATTTTATCTGCCGATTTTGCAAGAGCGGCATTCGCATGACCTTGTGTGTTGACAACAATGCCTGCATTTTTCAGGGTTGCCATAAGCTGTCTGACATAAGCCGGGTTTGTCTTGATACTTTCTGCAATTTTTGTGCTGGAGAGTTGTTCGTCATCTCCAAGAGCAATAAATATAAGAATATGAATGGTGTCACTAAGTTTTGTGGAATATTTCATTTGTCACCTCGAATTTTCTTCTTGCAATTTTAAAAATTACATGATAGTATGATTTTAATGCTTGATGTAATTTTGATTTTAACAAGTAAAAAAATAAAAGTCAAGCGAAATAAAAAGAGTGGAATCTGATATAAAAAAGGAGATAAAGTGGTGTATGCAAAAGGAGGAACAAGTCAGTTTTCTGGCAGAAAAAATCCGTCAGGCAGATGCCGTTTTGATAGGCGGTGGTTCTGGTCTTTCCAGTGCGGCGGGATATAACCATTATCATTGGCTACCCTATATGGAGGAATGTTTACAAGATTTTAAGGAGTGGTATGGACTGAAATCTCCTTTTGACGGTTTTTACTACTGTTATTCATCGCCGGAACAACAGTGGGCATATTATGCACGTTACATACAAAGTATGTGGGATGCACCTACAGGACAGCCATACTATGACCTGCGTGATATTGTGGCGGAAAAAGAAGTCTTTGTTTTAACAACCAATATAGATATGCAGTTTGAACGGATTTTTCAGAAAGAAAGGATTTGCGATTATCAAGGTAACAGCGGCTATGTTCAATGCAGTCAGCCTTGCCATGACCAAATTTATTCCAATGTAGAAATGATTCGCAGGATGAACGAAAATATCCGGGAGATGCGTGTTACTTCCGAGCTTCTGCCAAGATGTAATGAGTGCGGGAGAATCATGGTTCCCTGGGTAAGGGATGATACATTTTTGGAGGGAAAAGACTGGAGGGAAGGTGTAAGGCGATATGAGAATTTCCTAAAAAAATATCTCATGAATGGAACAGATAAGAATGTTGTACTGCTGGAGCTGGGGGTTGGTGAGATGACACCCAGTATTATAAAACTTCCTTTTTGGGAAATGACATACAAAAATGAAAAGGTGTTTTATGCCTGTCTGAATCAGAAGAAATCCTCAGCTCCAGAACATATAAAAGACAAAGGCATTTATATAGCAGGAGATTTGGCAGAAACCCTGAGGGATTTAAAAGAAAACATAGCGGGAAAGGAAATGTGATGAAGATGAATGTATATCAAGAGATAAGTCAAATCATCAAAGAAGCAGATGGTATTTTGATTGGAGCTAGTAATGGTTTGTCTATCTCAGAGGGATATAATATTTTTGCAGATGACGCATGGTTTCAGGAAAATATGGGAGATTTCAGAGAAAAATACGGACTGAGTTGCGTTTTACACGGATTTTCAGTGCCAATGAAGGTAGAAGAAAAGTGGGCGTTTGTAAGCAGACTTGTTAAGGCAAAAGCTATGCAGGATGAGCCGAGTGAGATTATGAAAAACATTTATGCCCTAGTAAAGGATAAAGAATATTTCGTAGTAACTTCCAATGCGGAGGATCATTTTGTGCCGGCAGGTTTTGAGGCAGACCGTGTTTTTGAAATGGAAGGGAAATTAACCCAGATGCGGTGCAAGAACAGATGTCATGACGAGGTCTATTCTAATCAAAAAGCAGTTCTCGCCATGACAGAAGAGGAAGTAAACGGAAGAGTACCCAAAGAGTTCCTCCCGAAATGTCCAAAATGCGGTGGAGATATGGAAGTAAATTGGGGTGAGATGTCCTCGTTTACAGAAACGAAAAATTGGAAGGAAAAGACTGCCCGCTATCAAGAATTTATTCAGAATTTACATGGAAAGAAGCTGGTAATTCTGGAATTTGGCATTGGTTGGAGAAATCAGATGATTAAAGCTCCTTTGATGCAGCTTGCAGCAGTAGAACCACAGGCAAGATATATCACATTTAACAAGGGCGAAATTTACATTCCAGAAGAAATCAAAGAAAAATCCATCGGTGTGGATGGTAATCTTACGGTAGCGTTAAAGGAAATCAGAAAGGGAAGGATAGACTAAGTAAAGTGGTTAAAGATATTACAGTTGTGAGATAGGAGAATGAAAAAATGAGTTGTTATGAAAATTTGGTAATGAAAACACAAATGAACTATTCCAGACACTATAGTACCTATGCATCCGGCGGTACTGCTGTAGTGTTGAGCAAACAAAAACCACTTCCTTATGAGGAACAGATTCAGGAATTTGTTCGCAGAGTGCAGGAGGCAGAGTGTATCATAGTAGGCGGAGCATCCGGTTTATCAGCGGCTGGAGGTGGTGACTTTTATTATAGTGATACCCCTTCTTTTCGTGAACATTTTGGAAAATTTGCAGATAAGTATGGATTCAAAGGTGCTTTTAGCGGAATGATGCATCGGTTTTCTACAAGAAATGAACACTGGGGATATGTGGCAACCTTTTTAAATACTACACAAAATGCTCCTATCAGAGAGCCATATCTGGATTTGGATAGAATCTTGCAGGGAAAGGACTTTCATATCTTAACGACTAATCAGGATACACAGTTTGTAAAGATTTATCCGGAAGAAAAGGTCAGTGAGATTCAGGGAGATCATCGTTTCTTCCAGTGTTCCCAGTGCTGTCAGGATGAAACATGGGATGCCGTACAACCTGTGGCAGATATGATTGCGGCTATGGGAGAGGGGACAATGGTGCCGGATGAACTGATTCCTCGCTGCCCTCATTGTGGTGCGGAAATGTTTCCGTGGGTAAGAGGATATGGGAATTTTCTGCAAGGGAAAAAATACGAAGAAGAATATGAGAAAATCTCAAAATACATTCAAAAGAACAAAGATAGAAAAATTCTCTTGATAGAACTTGGAGTAGGGCGCATGACACCGATGTTTATACAGGAACCGTTTTGGGAACTGACAAACAGCTTGAAAGATGCATATTATATCTCCGTAAATTCAGAATATCAGTTTTTGCCGGAATTCATTGAAGATAAGGGGATTGCTATTTTGGGAGATATAGGAACAGTGTTAAAAGATTTGCAGAAAGCAAAAGAGGAAAGTGCATTTGTATAGGATACTTGTTCTTGATATTCCACTTGATGGAGAAACATTAGAATATTGATTGATACAAAACTGCACTCAGGGATATTGTGGGTGCAGTTTTGCATTAAAATTATTGATTACGATACAGTTTCTGATATGCAGTGGGTAATATCTGAAATATATCTCGGAAAGCCGATGTAAATTTACTTTGGCTTTTATATCCCACAGCGGCGGCAATTTCCGAAATAGATTTATCTTCCTGCAACAGCATATTTGATGCCGACTTCATACGGTATTCTTTCATGTAAGAAGCGATGGGCATTCCATAGACTGCTTTGAAAACCGATTTCAAAGTAGTGGTGTTCATCAGGTACTGTTTTGACAACTCTTCAATAGTATAGTGGCGTTTTAGGTCAGATGTCATCAGACTGTGAATTTCTTTGATAGTTTCCACCTGTCCGGAAACATACTGGTTCAATCTTTTTGTATTTTCTAAATCCAGCATATCTAAAAGCAACAGCAACTCCTGAACTTTTAATTTGAATGAAAATCAGGAATTAAGTGAACTTGGAAAAAGCTATCTGGAAGAATTACGGAAATATGCTCCAGCCAATCCATAGTCATAGGCTATGGATAACCATATAAAATAGGTGTTATGTATGTACCGCTGTTTGCTGATATAATAACAGCAGAAAGGTGGTTGATGATTATGCCTATGGCGGTACTAAGCAATTTTCTGATTTATTGCGTTATAAATGCCTTTACTCCGGGGCCGGGAAATATTTTGGCATTAAATACCGTAACAAACTATGGATATAAAAAAGGAAAGCCGCTGTTCTTTGGAATTTTTGCAGGCTACTATGTAGTACAAATCTTATGCGCAATTTTTGTATATGGGGTTAATTCTTTACTTCCAAATGTAATGGAAGTGATGAAGTACATCGGAGCAGCCTATATACTGTGGCTTGCGATTCATATTGCTTTCAGTAAGAAGACCTCAGAAAACACAGAGCAATCCGCATCGTTTCTAAAAGGCTTCAGCAACCTGTACTTGGACTGGCTTGGGCGTACTGATTCAGAAGTTTTATCTGCGGCATTTCCGTGTTATTAACATTATCCTTGCACTAACATTACTGGAGTGTATTTGGGGAATGTTAAGATAATTGCTGCTTTGAGAGCAATTCTATAGCTATCCTCTTAATTAACGCAAATTCCAGATGAGTGGAACCACCCTTTGCAATCATTTGTGCTTATTGTTTCTAAGGCCGCTTTTACAGCCTCAGGTAGTTCAGCAGCAACGCGGACTTTCCTCTTTCTGAGAAAGGATTTCATTTTTGACCACATTTTTTCAATAGGGTTCAAATCTGGACTGTATATTCTCAAGATGGTGATACATTGTACAAGATTCCAATATATTAAAAGAAGTTGTTGACATACACCATAAATATAGTTATAATTCTAAATGTTTGAATTGTAATTATACTATATAATAAAAGAAGGGGATAAATAATAAATGGATGATTCATTTCACTACCTGTCTATGATAAACCATATGACTATCCAGAAAAAACTAATGGAACAGCTGAAAGATACAGGCCTTACCTTGGGACAGCCCAAAGTATTGGATTACCTGAAAGATCATGATGGTGTCAGCCAGAAAGAGATTGCGGCAGGATGCCTCATCGAGGCAGGATCTTTAACGTCCATTTTAAACCGTATGGAAGAAAAAAATCTGATCGAAAGAAAAATGCTCAATGGAAACCGTCGTACCTTTCATATTTTTATGACAGAATCTGGAAAGAAAAATCAGAAGCTTGTGGAGGAGGCTTTTAAGAAAATAGAAAAAACTGCATTAAATGGTATTTCCGAAGAAGAGCAGAAGCTGTTTATGGATATTTTTTGCCGGATCTACCGAAATCTTGCAGATATGAAATGATCCGGCAATAAAAAATATGAAATGAGGAGGAGATAAAAAATGGAGAAATTAAAACGATATTTAATATTTCTGGTAGGATTGTTTGTAAACTCCCTGGGAGTCAGCCTGATCACAAAGGCAAACCTGGGAACATCCCCGATTTCATCAATTCCTTACGTATTAAGTCTTAATTTTCCATTTACACTTGGAAACTTTACCATCTTTTTCAGTATCTTTCTGATCGTACTTCAGTTGATCATCCTGAGAAAGAACTTTAAATTGGAACACATCCTTCAGATTCCGGTATCCATCATATTTGGATATTTTATTGATCTTACCATGCTTCTTTTTTTCTGGGTCAATCCGGAAGCGTACATCATGAAGATTGTATATCTTCTTATCGGATGTCTGATCCTTGGCGTAGGTGTATATATGGAGGTCTTGGCAGACGTTGTTATGCTTCCGGGAGAATCTTTTGTCCGTGCTATTGTTCTTACATGGAAAACAAATTTCGGAACAACCAAGATATGTTTTGATGTATCCATGTCAGTGATCGCTGCTGTACTTTCTTTCGTATTTGCAGGAAAGCTGGCTGGTGTAAGAGAAGGTACCGTTATTGCTGCCCTTCTGGTAGGCTTTATCGCCAGATTCATCGCTAAGAAACTTGCATTCCTGAAAGATATGATTTTCCCCGAAAGCGTATCTGCAGAAAACGAGAACGAAGCAAAAGAACAGACAGCAGGAACCTATGGAAAAAATGTTATCGCCATTGGAAGACAGTTCGGAAGCGGCGGTCACGATATCGGCAAGGTTCTTGCAGAAAAGCTGGGCTACGATTTTTATGATGCAGAGATCATCCAAATGACAGCAGGAACCACCGGATATACCCCGGAATTCGTTAAGAAAAACGAGGAGATCATGACAAACAGCCTTCTCTATGATCTGGTCAATCAGATGTACCTGAATACAGACAGGCAGGATGAAGCACCGAAGGATAAAATTTTCGAGGCAGAATGTCAGGTTGTACGTAATCTTGCTAAAAAAGGCAACTGCGTCATAGTAGGCCGTTGTGCAGATTACGTTCTCAGAAATTCCGGAAACTGTCTGAAAATATTTTTTTCAGCGCCTCTTGTGAGCAGAATAAGAAGAGTGGCACAGAGACAGAATATCTCCGAGGGAGAAGCCAAAGCTACGGTTCAGAAAAATGAAAAACTCCGTGCAGATAACTACCGCTATTACACTCATCGTATGTGGGGAGCAGCCGGAAACTTTGATCTTAGCCTGAATACAGATTTGGGAGAAGAATTTATTGAGAACTGCATCCGCAGTGCTATGAAACTGTAAAAATATATAAAGCCTTATAATAATTCTCCTGCCTCTACAGGTGGGAGATGAATTGCAAAAAATAAAAGAGAACACTTGTTTGGTGATAAAATCCATGGTATGGAATTGTTTTGGAGGAATGGAATCATGATATTGACCATGTGCATGTAAT
>NZ_JAJBNQ010000048.1:0-7830 GCF_020538025.1 Blautia sp. MSK17_66 | reverse complement strand
CGAAACGCTCAGAGCATGTTTTACAGTGGTCAAAAGCAAATTTTTTTACTTTTTTTCTTACGAGTTTTCTTTAATGCAACTCGTAACATTAGATTTTTACATTTTTCATGAAATTAAGTAAAGAAAAAGAGCATATGGAATTGAATCCATACACTCTATGATTACTGGAACTTTATTTCATTTTTAATTCAACAAACTTGAATTTTTGTTATTCTACGATACCTTCAATATAGCTGTAATCAATATTTCCCTTTGTAACAGAATAGAAAAACGGATCTTTTCTAATTGTATCATCTGAGTTGATAATAAAATTATTCCAATCGCCTGCCTCGTTGCCATCAGACAAATAAATAGTAACTTTGAAACTATATCCCGTATATTCCAAAGATGGCTTTGACCGCTTTACTTCGACGCCATTCAAATTTTCGACAATATGCTGAATCTGCTCTTTGTCGGTAATATGTGTTGCGTTTCCGCTATTGCCATTGAAAACAACTATTTCCATGACCTCATTAGGGTCTAAGTCCATCAAGTCGAGTGGAATATTAAACCATACAACAATGCCAATCAAAAGAATTATCACAACAGACAGCAATATGATGATTTTCTTTTTCATATCAGCTCAACTCCTTTGTCAACTACCGATTTGTTTGTTCCATAAAATTCATTTTAGTCGCTTTCAAACTTGCTGGCGGCGGACGGTTTGTCAAAACCGTTTGCGGACGGCAAGTACACAGGGGATAGTCGCTTTAGCGGCGCAAGGGGGTGTAGCCACCTTGACGGAACAAAGTGACGCAACATTCTCGGTCATGCAGCTTTTTTCTGCTGACAGAGAATGAAGCTCCGCAGGACGCACTACTCTCGACAGAGAGTATAGAAGTGCGCCCTTTAGTTCCTAAAGGGATTTTCTTCTGACCCAAATTACATAAAATGTAGATCAAGACATTTCTAAGAGGTACTCTCAGATTTTCACAACATAAGGTTCATCTTCAATAATACTCTGATCGTGGGTAACAATGATAACCGTTTTACCTTCTTCATTGAGTTCGTGCAATAACCTCATAACAATATCTCTATTTTTCTTGTCAAGTGAGCCAGTAGGTTCATCTGCCAAAACAACAGAACATTTTTTCATCATAAGACGAGCTAAAGCAACTCTCTGTTGTTCACCACCGGAAAGCTGATAAACTTTTTTGTTAACTTCCTTTGATAACCCCACACGATTAAGAGCTTCTTTAAGTGATACTTTAGTTCGGCTTGATTTTTTAATCAAACTTAAATTTTCTTTAACTGTCTTATTTTCAAGCAGTGCAAAATTCTGAAAAAGAAACCCCACTGTATCCGCAAAAAAACTGTTTTTATTTTTAAGCCGGGTAATATTCAGCCCTTCGATTATGATACTGCCGCTATCCGGCTTTTCGATACCACCAATCATATTGAGCAAAGTGCTTTTTCCACTGCCGCTATCCCCGCTGATTACTACAAAACTTCCATCCGGAATTTCCAAATTAAAGTTGGAGAAAATTATTTTCTCTCCAAATGCTTTATTTAAGCCACGAATTATAATCATAAACATCCTCCCTTCAATGACTTTGAGATATTTGTTTTTTCAACCCACATAATATTTGTGAAAATGATTGCCATTTCAATAATGGTGAGCAATGATCCAATCAGTAAAGCAATCCCGACACTTGCGTTAGATATAAAAATCGAAACAATGCAAATCAATATCACAACGGCTATATTTTCTATGAGATTAACGGAAATAAATCTTTTGTGCCTTTCATAAAAGCTATAACCTAAAACCTTTTTGAGGGAGATTTCCATAGAGCTAAGTCTAAATTCCATTTTCGCTTCAGATACGATGATAGCGATATCTAACAGCAATACTAATACGCAAAGAGAGCTTATAAAGCTAATCAATTTTACAAGGAAACTATGACTATAAATGTAATCCTCTCCGACATTCGTCAGCATAAAATAGTGTGAACCAAGCTGTTCTGCATATTTTTTCGCAGCATTACGAATTGTGCTTTCATCGCATCCGTAGATTACCTCACCATTATATGTTCCTGTTTCGATATAACTTCCATTTAAAGCAACAGCCTCATTTGCCTGATAAATCACAATCGGATTTGTTACTCTTGACAATCCGTCAATAGCCTCTTCTCTGTTCGAATTGAGATAATAAAATTGCTCTCTGCCAGAATATTCTTTATAAACAACACGCAGTTCTTCTGCATTTTGGGTAAGAGAGCTAATTTCCTCTTTTGCGATATCTTTGTATGATTCCGCATTTCTTCCCTTTGGCACGAAGACCACGATATCCTCTTTTTCATCATCTTCAGTAAGCATATCAGAAAACCCTTGTAGCATATCTCTGGCATTATGATTTACAAAAATATAATTATCCGTATCGCTTATCCGGCTGCCTATGCAGACCACCGGATTTATAGTGTTGTATTCATTTTCGTAAAGGTCATTCCAAAATTTGCTCTCTTTGGATTCCTCCTCATTTTCTTCAAAAGGAGGTTCAATCTGCATAACTCCAAAATAATAATCATTATAATGATTTTCTAAAAGAGTCGTGTTTGTAAGTAAATTACCTTGAATGCTACTGAGATTTGTAGTTATTGTAAAAATTGTCATAGCAGTAGCAAATACTTTAAGACCGTTCAGAAGATAAAACATACCTTTTTTATCTGAAGCATTGGCAAAGGCTTTTTTTACATCAAAGCGGACAAAAGCAGCATAAGGAATTACGGAAAGAACTGCTCCGGCACAATACACTGCCAAAATGAGATGATCTTCATACGCTCCCGATATAAATTGAGAAACAAGCAACTTTGCTAAAACGAATAATGCAGCATATGAAATCATATCAGCCACTACAGCTTTTAGAGCAATCACAGCAGCATTTTCGCCCAGAGAAGCTCGTACAACTACTTCCTTTTGTCTGCGTATCACCTCAATCACATTAAGTACAATCATCAATATGGCAACCAAGCCCCAAACAATGAACATCATATCAGTTTCGGTTGATTGCCAAAACTCTGGCTGCGATATAGAATATTCTTTTGCCAAATCTTGATATGTGGCAATAATGTCATCATCATTACCGATATAGCTGACCATTATTTCCTGTCCATTGCCTGTGTTTTTTACTTCTCTAAAATCTTCAAATTCTATTACGGTGATTCCACCTATTAAAGCCGTATATGTTTTTTCCTCAATACCCATCGTGCTTTTAAGACTATCCCGAACAACGGTATCATCACCATAAATATAAAGTCTTGTCTGATAATTAGAAACTCTCTGATTAAAAGTCGAAAAAATATGAACACCATGCTTCTCAGCTGTATCTTCTGCATTGGCTAAAAATGAATCCATATCGTCATTAGTAGTTGTGTATCTGGACGATAAATAATAAGCACCATTAAAGTTCCAGAGCATATTTTGATATACTTCAGCTTGCATAACAAAAGCAAAAATAATCGTAATCAACAGCAATATATTTCTTATATGTTTCATTTGAAATTCTTAAACCTCCTTTGAATAGGTAACAGACACACGATTGCCCAAAATACTAATATGGATTTTTTCATACAACCACATTCTCTTGTTAAATTCAAATTTGGCTATTTCGTTGCAACAATACTTATCCAATGATTTTTTGCATTTGAATACGTTTTGATCTCTGTAAAACCCGCTTCTTTCAAAGCGGCAACAAGTTGTTTAGATGTGTAAATCTTCATACCATTGATCATCTTTGTCCATTTTTCATCTGCGGCATTCGTTCCGTCACTCTCGTTACAAATCAGGAATATGCCTTCGCTTTTCAGCACACGGTTGACCTCGGAAAAGCATTTTACTAATCCTGGCCAAAAGTAAACTGTTTCGAAGGCAGAAACATAATCAAAAGTCGCGTCAGAAAAGGGTATAGCAGATACATCTCCTTGAACTACATTACATTTCCCTTGTTTAATGGCGAGGGCGTTCAATTTTTGAGATTCTGCCACACTAACCTCAGAATAATCCATTCCTGTCACGTGGCCATTTCTACATCTATCAAGCCAGACCGCAATATTTGCTCCGCCGCCACAGCCAACGTCCAGAACTTCAGCATCAGACTTTGCGGAGATATTTGAGAATCCCCATTGCGATAATTTGGCGTGACCGCTGTTCATCATCTTCGTCATCAATTTTCCGCCGAAGCCTTGTGGCTTACGGGTATTTTCAAAAAATCTCATTACAGAATTCCTCCTCCACAAATACCGGTTTTCTTAATTCGACAAGAATTCTATATCTCTTCTTTAGCGATATTATGTATTTGGGTTCTTCCTCAGTCAATATATTAGATTCCTTTTTCATCTCCATCTATTTTTCTGTCCCCTTCAATAAAATATCTCATCCAAGTCGCGTATAGACACATCGCTTTTCCTATACCACTTTGCAAATTTTCGATATATCCTTGTCGGGGGAATTACCATACTTAGCAGCATCCATACACACATCCAAAAAATTCCTATAGTTGCACCAAAAGCACAGTAAATAAATTCTTTAAAAATAACAAGAAGAACAACTGATGGCACTATAAATCCAGCTAATACACCGATTAATTGAAACCAAAATGTAAATTTGTATGATCTTATAAATTTATTATAATTCTCCTCAAGTAATATTTCTTTTGCAAAATCCTTCATGTCCAAGTTCTGTCGTAGATTTTCTAATGAAGCATTCGCTTGGATTAAGTCTCTTTTCTGCATATTCCTCACTTCTCCTAATTTTTTCTGCCTATAAAAATTATCTTGTTACAACAATCTCCTCCTCAAATTTCAATTTTCTTGATTCTGTAAACTGGAAGTTATAGCCTGTCAGAGTAATATATCATACCAGATTGTCATTCTAATAGAAATCCATCTTATTGCAAAGCATAAAATTTTTCTTTTCTCTAGAAAGTTTTTTCCCAGTCCTCATCTGTATATGAAACTTCTTCATTCATTAGATTTCCGCCAACTACTAATTTCCCTGTATCGACATTATAAATATTTAGATAAATTGAATAATCAGGATTGCCATCTAATATCTGATACATGGCACAATATATAGCTGTTTTTCCAACGCATGAAAAAGCTTTTTTAAATGAAAGCTCTTGATCATAGTACATATTAATAGTGTTATATGAATCATTACAACACATATCATACTTCTGATTGATACCTGTTAATACTGCCTTTTGATCATCTATATGTTTTTCAACATATCCTTTCCAATACTCAATTTCTTCCTGAGTAGCAACCATATTAACTTGTCCGTCAATACATTCGATTTTCTGATAATTTCCGTCACTGTTTTCTTTAAGATAGTCAACTAGTGCTTCTTCATCATACCCAGACAATCCTTCAAACTGTTCTGGAAAAACAATTTCTATTGTATCTTCTAAAACTGTAGGGTTCTTTATTACATTACTTTCCTTTTCGTTTACAGATTCCGTCACAGTGTCTATTTCTTTACTACACGCCGTCAAGAATGTGCATACTAACACAACAACTAGTACAGTAAGAGTGCGTTTTTTCATGATTTTTCCTCCGTTTTTTGCTATTCTCTGTATTCAAACAACATATCATAATCCTTAATTATGATTTTGTGCTGTTCCTCATCAGTTAAGTAATTCTCATTATTCTCTTTTGCAACTTCCGATTTTACTTTGTAACTATGATTTTTCCTTCTGAATCCAGAAGAGGTGTAATAGCCGCTCCATATCCAGATTTCCAACAAAGATAGTTAACCCCAGTCTCCATATCTACAAGGATTTGGCGAACTCCTTCATCCTTAAGCTGACTTCCGCCTCTAAATGTAACTTCAAATCTTTCTTCTTTCTTTGCCATGTTTATTTCTCCTTTTTTCAAGCGTTAAATTCAAAATTACCTTCGCTTTACTATTTCTAATAGTTTTCTCACATAATCATCTGCGTGGTTTATTGAAAACTCTCCATGATACATATTAGGAAGAACTTTTATAAAACTATCCTGCAATTTTTCATGAATGATTTTAGCAGATTTTTTCATTGATTGATTTTCTTTTTCTCCAACATAAATTTGAACGGTTGCTTCACACTCTCCAATGCCATCTTTTAGTGAATATACTGAGTTTTCCTGTAAAAAGGCAATCATATCACTCTTTCTAATAGCACAAGTATCTTTGTAATATTCATCAAACAGATTCGACTTTATTCGTAGTGATTTGAATTGCAATTTTGAAAACCACTTATACTTTATTAAGCCATAGCAACTTCCAAACGCCGGTTTAATCATAGAATATGTAAATTTTGAAGGTATCACAAGTACACTTTCCACTATTGCATACTTACATATATCTTTGCGTTGAAATAAAATTTCAAGCAAAATCTGCCCTCCAAGCGATAGTCCTCCCATCATTAAAACAGAACCGCCCAATTTGCTATTTACAAATTCTATAATATCCAAAGCATTATTCTCTATCGTCGTAAACTGCTTATCACATCCTGCATGACCATCTAATATAGGCAAAACCACATGATAATCTGTTTGAAGTCTTTCAGCAACCTCTTTGTAATTCCACCATGATAAACCGCCTCCGTGTAAGAGGATAATTACATCGCTGTTTTCTTTTCCATATTCTACATAATTCAACCTCTTTCACCTCGCTGTAAACTTCCGATTTCTATTTTCGTTTCCATAGCATAGTGTACTCTTTTTCACCAGTAGTTTCATCCAAGCCTTCACATTGAATAATGAACCCTTCTCTTTTGTAAAAAGAAATTGCTCTGGCATTCTTCTGGTATACATTTAATCGTAAGCTAACTTTTTTATCCTTAACATAATCTAATAAAAGCTTACCTATGCCACATGACTGCATTTCATCGGAGACAAAAATACCTTCTATATATTTATCATTTAGTCCTACAAATCCTTGTATCATTTTATCTGCTTCAAACACATAAACTTCGTATTGTGACATCATTTCTTTTACTAATTCATAATTACTTTTCCAGTATTGATTGGAAATAAAATAATGTGCTTTCAGATTTGTCTTTAACCATATGTCAGCAACTCTATCGATATCTCCGTTCAGCAACTTTCTAATCATAACAAATTTTCTCCACAACTACATCCTTTATGCTTTTCTCTTTTTTTCATTCTATCACAAGCTCACCATTAATCATCATTTTTTTTGATGTTTTTTCTTTTCCCCCACTGTAAAACAGCCTCTGAGCGTTTCGTTATATAGAGGGGTACACATACAGAGCAAGATCCACCCATGTTTAACAGTATTGCCATTTGGCATCCTGTTCTCCTATGGGATTTATCTTGATGGGGATCTCCCCATACCCTCTCAATAACAGACGTTTCACTTGTCTGTTGGTTCCACCTAAAGGTGTTCACAGCACTATTTCTAATATCGGAAGGGACAGCCGATATTGAAATACGTGGATTCCCGGCGGGAGGAATAGTCTCAGCGAAAGGAGGAGTATGAGAACAAAAAACAAAGATAAAGAACTGAATCACAGACATTTTATAGGATTACGTCTTACAGATGTCGAACTGGATTTATTAGACCAAGGCGCTGCTTGTTTATCTGTTAGCCGATCAGAATATCTGAGGAAACTTCTATTGGAAAAGCAAATCCATCATCAGATTGAAGTTGTTGCAGACATGAACGACCTCAGAAAACTGGTCAGTGAATATGGAAAGATCGGATCGAATCTAAATCAGATCGCCAAGCATTTTAACAGCGGTGGCAGTCAGTCTCGTGCTATAGAAAATGAAATCCATCAGTGCATCACGGACT
>NZ_JAJBNQ010000047.1:0-9662 GCF_020538025.1 Blautia sp. MSK17_66 | reverse complement strand
TGAGCAAGAAGCCCCCACTTCAAAATCAGAGATTTAAGTGGTGGGAGCATGTCACCTTTATAAAGGGCAAAACTGTGGTAACGCAGTGACGCAAAGCTATAGGGGCCGTAAACGAGCCAGCCAGTTGCAGAATTACAGGAGGAAGGAATGGCTCGTAAATATACTCGGGAAGAACTGAGAGAAAGGCTTCGGCGTTCAGTGTACAAGGTAGTAACAGAAGATGGAATCGAGGGGGTTACTGTTCGTAAAGTGTCCAAAGGATGTGAACTTTCCGATCCATATATTTACCAGTGTTACAGAGATCTCTTTGATCTGATGGAAACCTCTTTTCTTGAGATAGACAGTGAAATTGCAGGGATGATGAAAGCGCTGATCGAGAAGCAGACAACCGAACAAAAGACGACGCAGGAATCAGAAGAAACGTGCTGGACTTTGTGGAGTGCTTATTGGAAATTTCTCATGAGTGATCCTGAGCGGACAGTGTTTTACTGGAGATTTTATCAGTCTGCACGTTATACCAGGGAGATTTTGAAGGTCCGCCAGCAGGAATATAAAGTGCTTATTGATTATGTAGAAACACTTGGGAAACTGTCTGGAGTATCTGATCTTATGGATGCTGAAGTGATCGTTTCCAATATTGTTGACAGTACAGTGTCTGTAGCTGTTAAGATGCATCTTGGATATATGGACAGTACAGCACTTAAGGAACGAACGATCTATCAGTCCGTATTTGCCTTACTGTTTCATCTACTGCATATTGATGTATGGAATGGGGAAATATAAAAGCAGCGAGAGCTGCTTTTTTTGTACTTTTTTACGAACATTTATAGGACTGAAAAACGTATGAAACCACAAGATATTGATAAAAAACATCCAAATACGTCCAGAAATTGTACTAAATTAAAAGCATACGTTAAAGAATTGACAAGGGCATATGCCATAGTGTACACTAGCGTCGTGAACAAGGGAGTGTTCACTTGAAACTAATAAGATTCCGGTCTTATTTTTCTTTTTGTCAAGAAAGTTAGACTGGACATACGCGGAATAAATTATATTTTAGAGAGGTGCAAAATGAAAAACTTTTCACAGTGGGAAGGTTTCAAAGGAAACCGTTGGAAAGAAAAAATCGACGTCCGTAACTTTATCTCGATGAACTACACACCATATGACGGAGACGCTTCCTTCCTGGAAGAACCAACAGAAGCAACAAACAAACTGTGGGGAAAACTTCAGGAACTGCAGAAAGAAGAACGTGCCAAAGGCGGAGTTCTGGATATGGAAACAGAGGTTGTTACATCTCTGACAGCATATGGCCCGGGATACATCGACGAAGATCTCAAAGATCTTGAAACAGTTGTTGGTCTTCAGACTGACAAACCGCTGAAACGTGCATTTATGCCATACGGTGGAATCAAAATGGCAGAGCAGGCCTGCGAAACTTACGGATACAAGGTAAGTGACAAGATCAAAGACGTATTCCACAACTATGAATTCAAAACACATAACCAGGGTGTATTTGATATCTACACACCAGAGATGAAATTAGCCCGTCACAACAAGATCCTGACAGGTCTTCCGGATACTTACGGACGTGGACGTATCGTTGGTGACTACAGACGAGTTGCTCTGTATGGTATCGATGCTCTGATCAAAGGAAAACAGAAAGACTTCGCAGCATGCGACCGTCAGGGTATGAGACGTTATGACTTCCAGCTTCGTGAAGAGATCGCAGATCAGATCCGTGCTCTTAAAGGAATGAAAGTTATGGCTGAAGCATACGGATTTGATATTTCCGAGCCGGCTAAAAATGCAAGAGAAGCATTCCAGTGGCTGTACTTTGGATATCTGGCAGCAATCAAGACTCAGAACGGTGCTGCAATGAGTGTTGGACGTATCTCCACATTCCTTGATGTTTATATCGAAAGAGACCTTGCTAACGGAACTCTTACAGAGAAAGAAGCTCAGGAGCTTGTTGATCACATGGTAATGAAATTCCGTATGGTTAAATTCGCCCGTATTCCTTCTTACAACCAGCTGTTCTCCGGTGACCCGGTATGGGCAACTCTGGAAGTAGCAGGTATGGGACAGGACGGACGTTCCATGGTAACAAAGAACGACTTCCGTTTCCTGCATACACTGGAAAACATGGGACCGGCTCCGGAACCGAACCTTACAGTTCTGTATTCTTCAAGACTGCCTGAAAACTTCAAAAAATATACAGCTGACATCTCCGTGCTGACAAGCTCTGTTCAGTATGAGAACGATGATGTTATGCGTCCGGTATGGGGCGATGACTACAGCATCTGCTGCTGTGTATCCGCTACTGAGACAGGTAAGGAAATGCAGTTCTTCGGAGCGCGTGCAAACCTTGCAAAATGCCTTCTGTATGCTATCAACGGTGGTGTTGATGAGAAGACAAAACAGCAGGTAGGACCTCAGTATCAGCCGATTACTTCTGAATATCTTGACTATGATGAAGTAGTTGCAAAATATGACAAGATGATGGACTGGCTGGCTCATCTGTACGTTGGAACACTGAACATGATCCACTACATGCATGACAAATACTACTATGAAGCAGCAGAGATGGCTCTGATCGATACAAAGGTTGACCGTTCTTTCGCAACTGGTATCGCTGGATTCTCTCACGTAGTAGACTCCCTGTCCGCTATCAAATATGCAAAAGTTAAAGCTGTTCGTGACGAAGACGGAATCACAACAGACTTCATTGTAGAAGGTGACTTCCCACGTTATGGTAACGATGATGACAGAGCAGATGAGATCGCAACAACACTGCTTTCTACATTCCTTGAGAAACTGAAACACATCCATACCTATCGTGATTCCAAACCTACTACTTCTATCCTTACCATTACATCCAACGTTGTTTATGGTAAAGCTACAGGATCCCTTCCGGATGGAAGAAAAGCAGGCGAACCGCTGGCACCTGGTGCCAACCCGTCCTACGGAGCAGAGCAGAACGGACTTCTTGCTTCCCTCAACTCTGTTGCAAAACTGGACTATGAAGATGCCCTTGACGGTATCTCCAATACTCAGACCATCAACCCTGATGCTCTGGGACATACAGAAGAAGAACGTACAGAGAACCTTGTTCGTGTACTTGACGGATACTTTGATCAGGGTGCTCATCACCTCAATGTTAACGTATTCGGTAAAGAAAAACTGATCGATGCTATGGAACATCCGGAAAAAGAAGAGTATGCAAACTTCACAATCCGTGTATCCGGATATGCTGTTAAATTCATCGACCTTACAAGAGAGCAGCAGCTGGATGTTATTGCCAGAACCTGCCACGACAGAATGTAATAATGAGTGAAGAAATCAAAGGATATGTCCATTCTCTGGAAAGCTTCGGATCAGTAGACGGACCGGGCGTCAGATATGTGATATTCCTGAGTGGATGTGCAATGCGCTGCCAGTTCTGCCATAATCCGGACACCTGGAAAATGGGAGAGGGGCAGCAGTACACCCCGTCTCAGCTTCTGAAACAGGCTCTTCGCTATAAGAATTACTGGGGTAACAAAGGCGGGATCACTGTGAGTGGAGGAGAACCTCTTCTTCAGATTGATTTCCTGATTGAATTTTTCCGTCAGGCAAAGGCCGCAGGAGTTCATACGACTCTTGATACCAGTGCCAATCCTTACACAGAAAAGGAACCTTTTTATTCCAAATGGCTGGAGCTTATGAAGTATACTGATCTTGTTCTTCTGGACATCAAGCAGATTGACGAAGAAGAACATATCAAGCTTACAGGACAGTCCAACAAAAATATTCTGGCAATGGCACGGAAATTGTCAGATATGGGAAAACCGATGTGGATTCGCCACGTACTGGTTCCGGGAGGCAGTGATAAAGATGAGTATCTCCACAGGCTTGCAGATTTTATCCATACTTTAAAAACAGTGGAGAGAGTCGAAGTGCTTCCGTACCATACACTTGGTGTATTTAAGTGGGAACAGCTAGGAATTCCTTATCCGCTGGAAGGTGTCAGACCACCTTCGAAGGAACGGATCGACAACGCCAGAGAAATTCTGGGAGCGATATAAACCGGTCAGAAGACTGGAACCAAAAAAGATCTCAATGCCAGTGATGACAGAGAGATCTTTTTTTATTGCCGGAAATTATAAATCTTCCAGGTTGATTCCCTTTGGACGTTCCATATGAGCAATTGTGATTTCATAGATATGTTCAGAATCACCGGATTCCAGAGCATTCAGTATCGCCATATGTTCATTATAGGTATTTTCCATTCGTCCCTTATGAGAGAGAGAAAGTCTGGCGAGTGCCTTCATGCGGTACATAAAGGTGGAAAATATGGAAGAAAACTGTTCATTCTCAAGGTAGGTGATAATTTTGGTATGAAACTGAAAATCATATTCGCAAAATTCATCAATGGAATGTGTAGTATCCATGATCTCCTTCATATCATCCATGATAATATGAAGTTCTTTGAATAATCTTCGTGCCTTTCGGCACTCAAAATCCTTACAGATCTGAATCGTGCAGTAGCTTTCCAATGCAGAGCGGACCTGAAAAGTTTCGTTGACATCCTGTTTGGTAAGCTGATGCAGCATGAATCCCTTGTTTGGGATAATATCAATATAGCCTTCCTGTGCCAGCCGATGGATCGCATCTCGAAATGGAGTTCGTGAGATGCCGATTTCTTTTGATAATTTTGTCTCAGAGTATATTTCATGATAGGAAAGCTGATTTTCCAGAATTAATTTCTGAAGGTGCTTATAAGCCTGTTCGTTTAATGGTATCATACAAAAACTCCTTAAAAATCTAAAAATTTTCTGTAAAAAACGTGTATTTTTCTTGAAAACATCATACTGCAATATAAAAAACAGGTCAATATAAAATAGAAAAAAGTCATCAAAAATGCATTAAATTGTCAAAAATATAACAAAACAAAAAGCTGAAATTGGATAGTTTGTACAAAAACAAAGGATTTAAAATGTTAAAAAGGGAGAAAGCAAATTAGAGTATTGACCGGTATACCGGTATACGATATAATGAAGCCACAAACAAAGAAAACGAACAGAAAACAAAAGCAATAAAAGACAAAACAGGATATCCGAAGTAACCAGAACAACTACAAATTTCAACAGATCAAAAAGGAGAATGCAAAATGAAAACAGGATTTATCGGACTTGGAATCATGGGAAGACCAATGGCAAAGAACTTATTAAAAGCAGGCAAAGAACTTCTTGTATCAGATCTCAACAAAGAATCAGTAGCAGATGTAGTAAATGCAGGTGCCCAGGAAGCAACTTATGCAGAGATCGGTGAGCAGTGTGACAGAATCATCATTATGGTTCCGAGCGGTGCAATTTCAAAATCCATTCTGTTCGGAGAGAACGGAGTCGCTTCTAGCATTAAAGAAGGTGCAATCGTATGTGACATGAGTTCCGTAACACCAGTTGAATCCAAAGAATGCTACGATGGGCTTAAGGCAAAAGGCGTTGGTTTCCTGGATGCACCGGTATCTGGTGGAGAGCCTGGAGCAGTGAACGGAACACTGGCAATCATGGCAGGTGGAGATGCAGAGGATTTTGAATCGATGCAGGAATATTTTGATATCCTTGGTTCATCTGCACTTCTGATCGGTGAATCTGGAAGCGGAAGCGTAACCAAACTGGCAAATCAGGTTATTGTAAATAATACAATCGCAGTTGTTTCTGAAGCATTTGTTCTTGCTGCAAAAGCAGGAGCTGATCCGAAGAAAGTATATGAGGCAATCCGCGGTGGGCTTGCAGGAAGTGCAGTTATGGATGCCAAGATCCCGATGATCATCGAGCGTAACTTCAAACCGGGCGGACCGATCCGCATCAACCACAAAGACATCAAGAATGTTGTAAATACTGCACATTCTATTGATGTACCGATTCCTTACATTGCACAGCTGTATGAGATTCTGCAGACACTGAAGATCCATGGACATATGGAGGATGACCACGGCGGAATCGTACAGTATTTCGAGAAACTGGCAGGCATTGAAGTAAAGAAATTTGATTAAAGCAGATTCAGGAGGGAATAACGATGGCATTAAATGCACAGGTTTTAAGTTCTTACAAAAAAATCGACGAAGCATACATAGATACTCTTTTAAATAAAGAAATTACTCGGAATCAGAAGAAGATCGTTGTTCTGGACGATGATCCGACAGGCGTTCAGACAGTTCATGATATTTCTGTCTATACAAACTGGGAAAAGGATACCATCCGTCAGGGTTTTGAGGAATCCAATAATCTGTTTTACATACTTACCAATTCCAGAGGATTTACAACTGAGCAGACAACAGAGGCACATAATGCGATTGCTGAAGTTGTAGATGAAGTTGCGAAGGAAACCGGAAGAGAATATATTTTCATCAGCCGAAGTGATTCCACTTTGCGAGGTCATTATCCACTGGAAACAGAACTTCTGAAGGCAAATTATGAGAAAAATACCGGCAAGACTATCGACGGAGAAATTCTTTGTCCATTCTTCAAGGAAGGCGGTCGTTTTACCATTGATGATGTTCACTATGTCAAATATGGTGAAGAACTGATCCCGGCAAATGAGACAGAGTTTGCAAAAGACAAGACTTTTGGCTATACCGCAGCAACCATGCCGGAATATGTGGAAGAAAAGACAAAGGGTGCATACAAAGCTTCTGATGTTACCTGTATTTCTCTTGAAGAAATTCACGATATGGACATTGACGGTATCCAGAAGAAACTTATGGAAGTCAGAGATTTTAACAAGATTATCGTGAATGCGGTTGATTATGCTGATGTCAAAGTATTCTGCGTTGCCCTTTATCGTGCAATGGCAGCTGGTAAGGTATTTATGTTCCGTACGGCAGCGGCAATTGTCAAAGTTATGGGTGGTGTTACAGATCAGCCGCTTCTTACCAGAGAAAAAATGATAGTAAACGAAACAGAGAACGGTGGAATCATTGTAGTCGGATCTCATACAGACAAGACAACCAGACAGGTGGAAGAACTCAAGAAACTGACAGACGTAGAATTTATCGAACTGGATGCAACTTTAGTAAAAGATGATGCAGCGTTTGAAGCAGAAGTGCAGAGATGTCTCGACAGAGAAGAAGCATGCATCCGTGCCGGCAAAACTGTCTGCTGTTATACAACGAGAGCGCTGATCACAGCAGATACCGGAGACAAAGAAGATGAACTCAGACTTTCAGTGAAAATTTCCGATGCTGTTCAGTCTCTTATTGGACGACTGAAAATCACGCCAGGATTTGTTATTGCAAAAGGTGGAATCACATCCAGTGATGTCGGAACAAAGGCTCTTGCTGTTAAGAAAGCAAATGTTCTTGGACAGATCAAACCTGGAATTCCTGTGTGGCAGACAGGAGAAGAGAGTAGATTTCCATTGACACCATATGTAATCTTTCCAGGAAATGTAGGTGAAGATACAACGCTGCGTGAAGCAGTTGAAGTCCTGATTCAGAAATAAAAATATGAGGTGGCGGATATGGATATTACGATTACGACGATTGGTGCGCTTATCGGTCTGGCAGTTGCCATTATTCTTATTATTAAAAAAATAGAACCTGCATACAGTATGATCGCCGGTGCTTTTGTAGGTGGAGTGATTGGCGGGGCGGGACTGGAAGGAACCGTTTCCTGCATGATAACAGGAGCACAGAGCATTATGCCTGCGATTCTTCGAATCGTAACATCCGGAATTCTGGCAGGTGTACTGATCCAGTCAGGTGCGGCAGTAAAGATCGCAGACCAGATCATCAAGATTTTTGGAGAAAAAAGAGCATTATTTTCTCTGGCACTTGCAACAATGATTCTGACAGCAGTTGGTGTATTTGGTGATGTAGCAGTTATCACAGTTGCTCCGATCGCAATGGTTATCGGTCAGAGAATCGGATGTAGCAATTTCATTCTTCTGGCAGCTTTGATGGGTGGAGAAAAAGCCGGTATGGTCATTTCACCGAACCCGAATACTATTGCGGCAGCAGAAAATTTTGGTGTAGATCTTTCTGCACTGATGGCGGCAGGAATCATTCCTGCACTTGTCGGACTTGCAGGAACTGTTATAATCTGTACCTTCCTGGCGAAAAAAAGCCGTAAGGGAAATGTAGCAAAGGAAGAGAAATCTATAAAAGTCAATACACAGCCGATGGGACTTCCATCCATCGGTTCAGCAATCATCGGACCGCTTGTAGCAGTTGTGCTTCTGATGCTTCGACCAATCTGTGGTATAACGGTAGACCCGTTGATCGCACTTCCGGCAGGAGCTATCGTGGGACTGCTCTGCATGAAAAAGATGAATCATTTCAGAGAATATATTACCTATGGACTTGGCAAAATGATGCCGGTAGCAATCCTTCTGATCGGAACCGGAACGATTTCCGGTATTGTAAAGACCTCCCAGTTCCAGACAGATATGACTATGGTTCTGAATGCAATGAACCTTCCGGCATTTCTGCTGGCTCCGATTTCCGGAATTGTAATGGCAGGAGCAACCGCTTCTTCCTCTGCAGGAGCGACGATCGCATCAGCTACTTTTGGTGAGACGATCACACAGATCGTACCGGCATTATATGGAGCGGCTATGCTTCATGCGGGAACCATCGTTCTGGATTCTCTTCCACATGGATCTATTTTCCATGCGTCTGCAGGAGCAATGGGAATGCCGATCAATGAGAGAATGAAACTTCTTCCAATTGATATTCTGGAAGGTCTGATCATTGTAGTGGCATCCACGATTGTTTATGGAATCATTCTTTAGACTACATATAAAAAGATCTCAATGTCAGTGATGGCAGAGAGATCTTTTTTGTATAGGATAAAATGTCTGGAAATGATATTTTTGAATAACTGCGCGTCGCATTCTCGTTACTTTCAGTGATGAGTTAGGCGCGCAAATTTTTTACAAAAAACATAAAAGAGAGTTTTATTGGACCTAAAAAGAGTTATAATAGAACAGGAAAGAACAAATAGGACTTACTTGCATCATGACAAGATAGAAAGGTTAAGAAGCAGATATGAAGATTACATCCAGCTATGGCGTGGAATTACGAAAACAGAATATCCCGATCCGTCAGACACTGGATGTTTACAGGTCTGCTGTCAGCTATCTGACAGATATTTACGCGCAGGTATGGGAAGAGCTGGAAGGGATTTTGGAAGCGAAGAAACGTTTTAATGAAGCAGAACATCTGATACATACAACGAAAAAGAATCAGGCACGTTTTGATTTTGACATCCGCTTTCCAAAGATGCCCTCTTACCTGAGAAGGGCAGCCATCCAGCATGCCCTGGGAAGCGTATCCTCTTACAAAACCCGACTGGGCTTGTGGAAAAAAACAGGTCAGAGAGAAAGTAAACCGAGACTCGTATATGAGAACCATGCCATGCCGGTCTTTTACCGTGATGTAATGTACCGGGAGGATGAAGCCGGGAAGGATACTGCTTATCTGAAACTATATGACGGATATGACTGGAAATGGTTCCATGTACGGCTAAGCCATACCGACATGGAGTATCTGAGAAAGAACTGGTTCGGGAAAAAAGCATCTGCCCCAACGTTAGAGAGAAGACACAGGAAATACTTTCTACGTTTTTCTTATACAGAAGATGTGATACTTACGAAAGTACCAATCAGAGAACAGA
>NZ_JAJBNQ010000046.1:0-10025 GCF_020538025.1 Blautia sp. MSK17_66 | reverse complement strand
TTCTATAGGTATAGAATTTACTCTTGCAAGGTAGAATTTAAAAATTCATTTAACTATCGTTATGTTAAAATATACATGCAACTACATAAATGAGTAGAAAACGTCATGAATCAACAAAATTCATGAAATTTAACAGCATATTCTACAAAGTGAACAGCCGCAGTATAAAGGAAGAACGCAGGGGCTGTTTTTGTTCTATGCAGGAAATGCTGAATATCAAGGAGGTTATGAAAAAGTGAGTTGTGAAAAGAAAACTACAGGACGACCGAGTGAAGATCGTCGCTGGATGCAGTATTATCCAGACATGATGCTTGAGTTGATCAAGAGACCGAATTGCACTGTATGGGAATATCTGGAACAGCATTGTCCGGGTCCTGATGTTGTAGCAATCCATTATTATGGAGAGGACATCACCTGGAGAACGGTCTTTGAGGAATCAGAGAAATGTGCGAGATCCCTGAGAGCTATGGGATTCGGGGAGGGAGATCAGATCCCGGTATTCTTCAGACTTGTTCCGAACTTTGTATTTCTTCTGCTGGCAGCAGAGAAGATCGGTGCTTCTATTCTGTGCAGAGATAATACACTTATTGAGAATGTTGAGGCCGTCAGCAAGGCTGATGCGAAGGCCATTTTTGCTCATGACTTTCTGTCACAGAAAGAACTGAGAACATATTGCGAAGGGGCAGGAGTCAGAAAGGTTATACTTCTCGAGCCGATGTATTATGGACATGAATCCACCCTTCCGGATTACATAAAAGCATCCCTGGATGAGATTTATCCACGGGTGACAGCTTCCGGTGAGAATACCATGAGCTGGGACGAGTTCCTCTCTCTTGGCAATTACTATGTCGGCAGAGTAGAAGCAGACAGAGATCTCACCAGACCACTGTTCCGTGCTTATACAAGTGGATCCACAGGTCCGTCCAAGCAGGTTATCCACTGTGCGAACAGTATTCTCGGCACCGTATGTCAGATGAACTTTTACGGAGGATCCGATCAGATCCGTCCGACCTGGATGGTGACATGCCTTCCGCCCGCACTGGTAGCAGTTGTGGTTTCCATGGTAATGCTTCCGCTGTCATCCAATAAACTTCTGATCATGGATCCATTTGTTGATCCGGAGGATGTTGACCTTGAGATGATGCGTTACAGACCAAACGGCTGGCCGATGATCCCGATGTTTATTGAGCTGGTTATGCGTAATGGACGAGTTCCAAAGGACTATGATATGTCTCATCTTCTGGCGGCAGGAGCCGGATGCGAGGCAGTGAACAACAACCAGCTGGATCGTGTACAGAACTTCCTCGAGGAGCATAACTGTCATGTGCGTTTTACCGTAGGATATGGAAGCAGCGAGGGAGGCTCCAACCTGACCTTCCAAATGGCACCGAAGTCCATCCATAACGGAAATGTGGGAATTCCGATGCCACTGACAGATATGAGTGTTTTCAAGCCGGGAACCCAGGAAGAACTTGGATATAACGAGATGGGTGAGATCTGTGCCTCAGGTCCGGGAATCATGCTTGGCTATGACAGGAGAAGTGCCACCGCCAAGGCTCTTCAGACCCATGCAGACGGTAAGCTCTGGCTTCATACAGGAGATATCGGCTATGTGGATGAGGACGGCATCTTTTATGTGCTGAACCGTGGAGCAGCATTCCGCTATGGCGGCGGTGAGCTTGCAGTTCTTCCGATGGAGAACCGCCTTGCCGATGCAAAGATCCCGGGTATCAGGGATGAATTCTTTGTACTGATCGAGGATGAGGATCACGATGGATACTTTGTTCCATACCTCTATGTTGTACTTGAGGATGGATACTCAGTAGATGACATCATTGACGATGTACAGTCTTGTCTGGAACCATATATGTTTCCAGTTGAAATATTGGCAATCGATGAAAGACCTTTCTTCCACTTTAAGACAAACCGCATTGAACTGTCTAAAGAACTGAAGAAAAGAAAGTATGATTGCTAAATATACCTGGTGCTGTGACAGACAGTAATAAGCCAGATGAAACTGTAAACCAAATAAAAAAAGAAAGAAGGAGATAATATGAGTAAAAAACCACACTCAGGTCTGAAACGTGCACTGGCATGGATGCTGACGGTAGCTATGATGGCTCAGGGTTGCATCGTATATGCGGACGACTTCACCAGTGAACCGGATGCGGCGGTTGTTGAAGAAGCAGCAGTTTCTGAAGACGTTGACACAAGTGCAGACAGCGACCTGGAATCTGCTGATGAAGGAGAAGATACATCAACAGAAGCAGATGTTCCGGAGATCAGTGATGAGGACCTCGACACAGAGGTAGTCGCAGACGATCAGCAGGATACTGATGAAGGTTCAGAGGCGCCTCTGTTCTCTGACGGAAGCGAAGAAGATGCAATTGTTTCTGATGGTGCAGAAGCAGTTGGAGATGATACCGCAGATATCGGTGCTTATGAACCAAGAGAAGGTGACGTAGGAACTTTTACTGTTGCCGGAAATGATGTCTATGAGTATCATAGATACAGAACAACTGATGGAAAGTATTCTGGAAAATATCGATTTGCTGTGGCAAATTATCCGGTGAACAATGCAACAATAACTATGGCTCCGTATGAAACAAGACAGTTTGTAGTTCAATCACTGGTAGCAACTAACTATAAGACAGCTACAGACGATGTAACAACTACACAATGGTGGAAGGATTATTCCAGAAATCCAAGTTATTGGCCACACTCAACTATAAAATGGGCACTTACAGAAGGTAGTGATCATGCCTCTATCTTTGGAGAAACAAATCCAGTTGTAACTATTAGTGCTTTTGAAGAAGGCGATGTTACACTTACTGGAACATGGACAGGATATAACTGTAATACTTCAAGCAAAAAATATAAAGCATGCGAATTAGTAGTTACTTACAAAATTCATATTACACCAGCAGTAGGTAAAGTGAATTTTGGTGACAAGTTTGTGTTAAGTGGTTCTCCTACCTCTCAGGATATCATTGATAACTCAGTATTAACAGAAAGCGACTCATGGGGAGAAGACAATGCCTATACCGATTTTGCTGCAACAAGAGATGAGAGCGGCAAGATCAAAGCAGGCATGAAAGAATGTACAATGAGTTACAAAGCTTATCCAAGTAAGGGTCAGGGAACAATCAATCATAATTATTATGTTGATTTTCATGAAATGATAGGTAAAGAACTGAATACTACTGCGATTTCACCTGATGAAAGAGCAAAACTGCAGGAAACTTTCAGAAGAGATGTTAGTTTGCCGGCACCTGGTATTTATGTCCAGACTCCGGATCCAGTTAGTATTCCGAAGAAGGGCGACTATACATTTATTACTACTCAGGTCTTTAACGGTGGAAATGGCGCAGTATCATCTCCGGCTTATACCTATAAATTTATGGATGATTCTGCAAGTGAATATGCAGATGACTCATCTGTGATCACTGCTACAACAGCCGATAAGGGAAAAGTAAAAGTTACAGCTTTGAAGCCTGGTGCTACTTCTATGAAAATTATCTACAGTTATACGGATAAGACTACAGGAGAAGAGAAAACAGCAGAATCCAAACCTATTCGGATTACAGTCAATGGTATTGTGTTTGATGAACCAGCTACCATAACACTGTCAGCTGACGAAGCCAAAGACTACAAGATCAAATATAAACTGTTTGATTATAGTAAAGAAAACCCGGATGTAACAACATCCATTCCAGAAGAAGATATTGTATGGTCAATTGATAACAAAGCAATTGCATCTATCAGTACAGATGGTGTGATTCGTCCTAAAAAAGAGGGATCTGCAACTGTTACATTAAAAGCTACAATTAACGGATATCAGGATACAGCTACTCAGGGTGTTACAGTGACTTCTACCGGTGGTAGAATTTCTTTAAATAAAGATTCTCTTACAATGACCAAGGGCAGCAGCCAGTCTCTTACTGCAACTGCTTATTACAATAATCAGAAAGTTTCAGATGCAGTATTTAACTGGGCAACTGACAATGATAAAGTTGCAACTGTAGATGGTGGAAAGATTACAGCGGTTGGATATGGTAAGACTGTTATCACCGCATCCTGGAAAGCAGAAAATGGAACTACATATGCTGTAAAAGCAGACGTAGAAGTGGTACAAAATGGAATTTATCTGACTGATGCCCAGAATGAAGTAACCATGCCTCAGGGAAGTACACAGGAAATTGCCTGGACACTCTGGAATATGGGGCAGTATAAAGCCGGTTCTACCGGAGAAGGATATAATCCATCCAGTGATGTAACCTGGAAGTCAGCTGACGAAGCTGTTGCAACAGTAGATTCTGTTGGTGTTATCACTGCGAAGGATCTTCCGGAAGGTCAGACAACAGCGAGCACAACTGTTACAGTAAGCTACAAAGGAACAAAAGTAAAAGATATTAAAGTAAATGTAACCGAAAACCAGAAAGTTGTTGTAAAAGGTGAAGCTGTAGAAATTACCGGAACTAAGGGTGAAACCAAAACCAACAAGGCCGGTGAAGATATTACAGATACCTGGAAAATCGGTTATTTTGAAAACGGTCATGGAAGTCTGAATGCCCAGTTTTATGGTAACGGTATTTATAATATTGATATTGTAAAGCAGGCAGGAGAAAAAGTAAGCGTTACAGGAAAGACTCCATACAGTGGATATATTTATTTGAGCCATAAATATTATGTACCGATGGAAACTGGACAGCTTTATGGTGTATGGCAGAGTATCGCCATTAAGGTTAATGGTGAAGCAGGACTGTATCTGAACAAAAACTCCTTATCTATGAAGATGGGAGAATCCGGTACAGCAACAATCCTGGGTACCTTTATTAAGGAAGATGGAACAGAACTGGAACGAAAGTTCTGGGCAGATAAGAGTAATCCGAAGCTTTCAAAACTTGAGATGGTTGAAGGCGATACAAATATCGTTACAGCACAATCAGATCCGGCAGATGGAAGAATGCTGCATCTTACAGCTGTTTCTCCTGGAAAGACTACGATCACAATCAAATGTTATCCGTTTGATCCTACAGCTACCTGCGAGGTAGAGGTAACATCTGATGCAAGACTGATTCTTCAGCCAGCGGAATTAACTGTTAAGCAGGGTACTACAGAAAAAATTACAGCAAAGGCATGGGATGGATCTGCATATGTGGAGAATCCGCAGATTACATGGAAGAGCTATAATGAGTCCATTGCAACAGTAGATGGCGGCGTTGTTACAGGTGTTAAAAGAGGTAATGCAACAGTTAGTGCTGCATGGAATGGTGTCAATGCTAATGATGTAAAAGTTACCGTAACTCCAAGTAGAAATATAACTCTTTCAACAGAATGGGATGACCATGACAACCAGGATGGAATCCGTCCTGAAAAAGCAACACTTCAGTTGACAGCAAATGATGAAAACTGTGGTGATCCAATCGAACTGAATGCAGAAAACAACTGGACATATGAATGGAAACTTCTGGATGCAGAAGATGCAGAAGGAAATAATATTGTTTATCGTGTAAAAGCAGAAAATCCGAAAGAGTACACTGCAAAAGTAACAGGTAGTGCAGATGATGGATTTGTTGTTACTTATTCACATGAAATTGCAAAAGTCAGTGCTACAGCAAATGTAACATGGGATGATGCAGAAAATCAGGATGGAATCCGTCCTGCATCAGTAAGCTTACAGCTTAAATCAAAAGTTGAAGGCGGAGAAGCAGTAAACGTTGGTGATAACGTAACTGTAAAAGCAGACGCTGATGGAAACTGGACCAAGACATGGACAGATCTTCCGAAATACAATGCTGGTAAAGTAATCGAATACACAGTAGAAGAATCCGGACTTCCGGAAGGATATACCATCACAACTACCAAGGATGAAGAAACAGGAGCAATCACACTTAAGAACTCTTACACACCAAAAGGTGTTGATATTGCAGTATCTGTAAACTGGAATGACGCAGACAACCAGGATGGACTTCGTCCGGAGTTTGTAGAAGCTGAGCTCTATGCGGGTGATGCATCCACAGGTAAGAAAGTAAAACTTACTGCAGATAACGAATGGAAAGCAACCTTCGAGGGACTTGCAGTAAACAAAAATGGTAAACCAATCGAGTATTCTCTCGTATCCACCAAAGCTGAGGGATATGAGATCAAGACAACCGGAAGTGCAACAGAAGGACTTGTTCTGAACTATACACATGCAGTTAAGACAGTAGATGTTAAAGCAACTGTTGTATGGGCAGATGGAAATAACAGAGACGGTGTTCGTCCGGAGACAGTAAGCTTACAGCTTAAAGCTGATGGCGAAAATCTCGGTGATGTGATCACAGTCAATGAGAAATCCAAATGGACCAAGACATGGACCGGACTTGGCGAGTACAAAGCTGGTAAGGAAGTTGTTTATACAGTCGAAGTAGTCGGCCTTAAGGGTGGTGAAGACGGATATACCGCAGAGATCACAGGAGATGCAGGAACCGGATTTACCATCACAGCAACTCATGTACCGGCAGTGGCAGAGATCAAAGCATCTGTTAACTGGGATGATGCAGATAACCAGGATGCAATCCGTCCGGAATTTGTTGAAGCAGAACTTTATGCCGGTGATGTATCTACAGGTAAAAAAGTAAAACTTACTGCTGACAACAAATGGACAGCTTCTTTCGGAGAGATGGATCTCAAGAAAGACGGCAAAACAATCGATTATACTCTGGTAGCAACCAAAGTTGATGGATATGACTGCGTAGTAGAGGGAAGCCCGGCTAAGGGACTTATCCTGAAATACTCACATACAACATACAAGACAGACGTAACTGTAACTACCAAATGGGATGATGCAGAGAACCAGGATGGAATCCGTCCGAACACTTACAGTGTACAGCTTACAGCAGACGGTGAAGCTGTCGGCGATGCAATCACCCTGAATGAGGCTGGAAACTTTACAAAGACCTGGAAAGGCCTTGAAAAGAACAAAGCCGGAAAAGCAATCACATATTCCGTAAAAGCAAGTGATGTTGCCAAAGGATATGAAGCAGCTGTAAGCAGTACTGAATCCGGAATCGTAGTTACTTTAACTCATACTCCGGAAGTTGCAGATATCGCAGTATCCGCAGCATGGGATGATGCAGACAACCAGGATGCACTTCGTCCGGCATCTGTAGAAGCTGAAGTTCTTGCAAACGGCGAAGCAACAGGAAACAAAGTAACCCTGACAGCAGAGGGTGAGTGGAAAGCAACCGTTAAAGCTCTTCCGGTATATGCCGCAGGACAGAAGATCACTTATACACTCAAATCTGATGTAGATGCATACACAAGTGCATGCACAAGTACAGCAGATGGTCTTGTACTGAAATTCACACACAAGACAGAAACTGTAGATGTAACCTTAACAACTAAGTGGAATGACAAAGAGAACCAGGATGGCAACCGTCCGTCATCTTACAGCGTACAGCTGATGGCTGATGGTGTTAAAGTTGGCGATCTCATTACACTGAACGCAGGAAATGAATTCTCCAAGACATGGACAGGACTGCAGAAAAACAGAACAGGTAAAGTCGGAGAAGCAATCGTTTACACAGCAGAAGCTACAGTTCCGAATCCGGATTTATATGAAACTTCTGTAAGTGGAGACGCAGCAACAGGTCTTGTAGTAACAAATACTTATGTACCTGCAACAGTTGAGATTCCGGTATCTGTAAAATGGGATGACGCAGAAAATCAGGATGGAGTACGTCTTGACTCTGTAGAAGCAGAACTTTATGCAGACGGCGAAGCAACAGGAAATAAAGTGACTCTGAATGCAGAGAACAGCTGGACAGCTAAATTTGCACAGGTTGATGTCAAGAAAGACGGAACAAGAATTAAATACGAGGTTAAGAGTACAGAGAAGGAAGGCTACACAGTTTCTGTATCTGGAAATATCCTTGATGAGGAAGGTCTTACCCTTAATTACAAACATGTACCGGCAACTGTAAACATCAGCGCCAAGGCAGCATGGAATGATGCAAAGAACCAGGATGGAATCCGTCCGACAGATACACTTGTTCAGCTTTATGCAGATGGAGAAGTACTTGGTGACAAGGCAGTTCTTGAATCTGGAAAATCCTGGACTAAGACATGGGCAGAACTTCCGAAATACAAAGCAGGTAAAGAAATTGCTTATAAAGTAGTTGCATCTGCGGTATCCGGTTATAGCGTCAAAGTATCCGGAGATGTAGAGAAAGGTTACACAGTAACTTATGCTCACAGTGTTGCCAAGACAAAAGTAACTGTTAAGAACACATGGAACGACCTGAATAATGTTGTTGATTCCCGTCCTTCCAAGCTTGTTGTTGAAATCTATGCAAATGGAAAGGCAACAGGTAAGAGAGTAACACTTACAAGTGCAAACAAATGGACTGCAACAGTTTCCAACCTGAATAAGAAATCAGCAGGAAAAGTAATCTCCTACACAGGAAAAGTTGTTGGTGCACCATCCGGATACAGCATTTCAATCAAATCTGCAAACGGAACTGTAAATGTTACAAGCAAATACACCAAGATTACAAAGAAACTTAATCTGAAACTTTCCAAGACATCCTATGTATACACAGGAAAGAATCTGAAACCGACCGTTACTGTATACAATGGAAAGAAGAAAGTTGCAAATAAGTACTACACAGTAACTTATAAGAACAACAAGAATACAGGCTATGCAACTGTTATCGTCAAAGGTAAAGGCAAGTTTGCAAAATATGCAGGCAAAGCTACATTTACTATCAAACCGAAACAGATGCGTAAACCGTCTGTAAAGAGTACTGCTAAGAAGACACTGGCTGTGGGCTGGGTACGTGATGCACAGGCTACAAAATATGTAGTACAGTACAGCCAGAATAATAAGTTCCAGGGCAAGACCACAAAGAGTGTGACAATCAATAAAAACACAATTGGCAAAACAACTCTGAAAGGTCTCGCAAGCGGCAGGTACTATTATGTACGTGTGCGCAGCTACAAAGTGGCAAATGGCAAGAACATTTATGCACCTTCCTGGAGCCAGGTTGTAAAAGTTAGAGTGAAATAAAGAAATCCACTGATGTGGTCAGGAGCGGCGGTAACGCCGCTCTTGGAAATGAGGAGGAAAAAAGAAATGTATAGGAAATGGTTAGGATGGAAAAAGGTTGCCGTATGCCTCGTCGGCGCTGCAATGGTTATGCAGGGTGCGAGTATGACAATGGCAGCCGATGAATATCCTACAGAGCAGAATGAACCTGATTATGCGAATGAAGATCAGACTGCTGAAGACACAGCAGAAGGCAGTACAGATTCTGATGAAGATTCCGAAGATCAGAGTACTTCTGATGAAGACACAGATGAAGATACTTCCGATGAAGACACTCTTCATGAGGAAACAGACGAGGATACTTCTGATGAGGATTCCGACAGTGTCGCAGATGTAGTGATCGATCCGGAAGAAACACCGGAAGAAAGTGAAGATGTTATTGCAGCAGAGGAAGATGGAGAGGATGCAGAGTCAGTAGGACTTCTGGTGACAGGAACTGTAAGCCATATCGATCTTTCCAGAGTGGCAGAGGCAACTCTTACTGTTGGAGACAAAACACTGACACAGACAGTTGTATTTGATGAGGGAGACCTTGGAAATATTACAGTGGATCCTGACTATGCAGGAGCAATTATTCTTGGTGAGGGACAGATCCACATCGCAGGAGTATTTCCGGTAGGTACTTTTGACAACAGAGTACAGTACACAGTATCTATTACAAAGGATGTAACATTTACAGATCCTGATACAGGTGCAACTTACACTCAGACTATGACATTTACATCTTCATTCAATTACTGGGATGAAGGCAATATGTGTCCAAGCCTTGGATACAGAGAGTACTGGTCAAACGGATTTGTAATCCCGTGGTCAGGTATGGATTTCGGATTTGGAACTGCAAGTGCAGTAATTCCGGGACCAACAGCAGTACCGGTAGAGCCGACAGCAACACCAACCCCAACACCGGGAGCAACAGATCCGGAAGGACCGACAG
>NZ_JAJBNQ010000045.1:0-11405 GCF_020538025.1 Blautia sp. MSK17_66 | reverse complement strand
AAGATTCCAGTAGTACCGCTTTATAGCGGGCCAGTAAAAGTGCTTGCGATACCGCTCTTTGGGGCGAGCAGTAACAATGGCCCTTTGGAGGGCCAGGGATAAACCACCAGTTGAACTGGTGGTTGCTAACTTAGTTAATAAAGAGAGGTGCAGATGCTATGCCAGGTATACTCGTGGTTGAAGATGATGAAAATTTAAATCGTGGAATTACATTTTCACTGAAAAAATCCGGATATGAGGTTTTTTCAGCAGAATCAGTGAAAAAAGCGAAAAGAATTGCAAGTGATAATAATGTGGATGTTACCATTTGTGATGTGAATCTTCCGGATGGGAATGGACTGGAATTTGTAAGGTGGATGAGATGCAATTATAATACATACATTATTTGTCTTACAGCACTAGATCAGGAGATGGATCAGGTCATGGGATATGAAGCAGGGGCAGATGATTATATTACAAAGCCGTTTAGTCTTTCGGTACTTCTTTTGAAAATAGAAGCACATTTCCGCCGCAGACAGGAGAAAACGGAAGCCGGAAAGATGATTTCGGGAGATATCGTATTTATCGCAGGAGAAATGAAAGTCCTGGTAAAGAGTCGTGAAATCAGTCTGACAAAAACGGAGTTGAAAATGCTGACTTTTTTTCTTCAGAATCCGAAACAGATTCTTTCAAAAACACAAATATTGGAAAATGTGTTTGATCTGGAAGGGGATTTTGTGGATGAAAATACAATCGCTGTCAATATCAGAAGACTCCGTGAGAAAATCGAAGACAATCCGGCTGCACCGGTCTATATAAAGAATATCAGAGGTCTTGGGTATATATGGAATCAGGAGGTAAGGCAGTGACAAAGAGATATCGCAAGAAGATTACAGTAGTGCTCTCCTTGGTATTACCCGTCATATTATTGTTTGCAATATTAAATTGCTTTACCACGTATGTGTTTTATGAAGATTATAAATATAAAATGAATCTTATGACAGAGATTGCTGCAAAGGAAGAATTTTCCGGGCTGGATGCTGTTTCGGAATTGCTTAAGGATAAGGATATTGAAACTAACGAACAGGGAAGGCGATTATTGGAGCAATATGGATACTGGGGGAATAAAGGGAATGCATTTTATTCGCAATTCCGGTATCAGGTTATGGTGACCGGTGCTGTAAGCACTGTGATATGCGTGCTTCTTTTGACTTTTTTACTTTATTGGAAGAAAAAAGAAGATGCGTGTCATCAGAAAATTTTAGACCAGTTGGAAGAAATTCTGATCAGATTCCGTGAAAATAAATTTGATGATTTACTGAAAACGGAAAATCATGCAGAACTGGAAAAATTGAATGACCAGCTTGAAGCAATCGGACATCATATTCAGTTGATAAAGGAAGAAGCAAGGGCAGAAAAGGAGAACACGAAAGAAATGGTTTCTGATATTTCTCACCAGTTAAAGACACCGGTTGCAGCTTTGGATACATGTTTTAGTGTGCTGATGCAGAATGACTTAAATGCCACAGAACAGGAGGAGTTTCGTATCCGTTGTCGGAGTGCTCTGGATGGTCTGGAGACATTATTGCAGTCGCTTCTTGAAATATCCAAGATGGAAACTGGACTGATTCAGATTAATAAGAAAAAACTTCCGCTTATGGATACTGTCATATCTGCTGTGAACCGCACTTATCCTAAAGCGGATGAGAAAGAAATTGAATTCGTTTTTGACTATGAAAAAGAGCTGGAAACATGCACGATTATGCAGGATAAAAGGTGGCTTGGTGAAGCTGTGATCAACGTTCTGGACAATGCGGTCAAGTACAGTCCGTGTGGTTCAAAAATATTTATCCGGTTACAAAAAAGAAACTATCTTGTAAGAATGGAAATTGAGGATCAGGGAATTGGTATTCCGCAGAATGAGTATCACAAAATTTTTCAACGATTTTACAGAGGAAGTTCCAAGGAGGTCATGGAAAAGAGTGGTACAGGAATCGGACTTTTTCTATCGAGAGAAATTATCGAAAAACACGCAGGTACTATTACGGTAACCTCCGGCAAAAAGAAAAAAGGAAGCACGTTTGTGATTCAATTACCATATGTTGGTTAAATTTTAAGTGAGCAGAAATCTTACAATTCTGTAAGATTTCTGCTCGTTTTTTGAAAGTGAAATGAAAGATTGTCCTGATACAATTTGGATGTAGGTTGAAAAATGACCAAATATATAAACAGGCAAAGAAAGCGTGCTGAAGAGGTACGCTTTACAGAATTGAAAAGGAGGCAACACATGAGTGTGATATTAGAAACCAAGCAGCTTTGTAAGTTTTATGGCGCAGGTGAGAATCAGGTCAAAGCGGTCAATCAGGTGGACATTCAGATTGAGCAGGGAGAATTTGTCGCAATTGTTGGAAAGTCAGGTTCCGGTAAAAGTACATTACTTCATATGCTTGGAGGGCTAGACACCCCGACAAAAGGCAGTGTTACTTTAGCAGGGAAAGATTTATATAAGATGAAGGAAGATGCCCTTGCTGTTTTCCGCAGAAGAAAAATCGGATTTGTTTTTCAGGCATTTAATCTGGTTTCATCTGTTAATGTCTGGGAAAATATTGTACTGCCACTGGGGCTGGATGGAAGAAAAGTGGATGAAGTGTATGTAAATGATATTATTGCAACTCTGGGGATTGAAAACCGGATTTATAATCTGCCAAATCAGTTATCCGGAGGACAGCAGCAGAGAGTAGCAATTGCAAGAGCACTGGTGAATCGTCCGGAAATTATATTTGCAGATGAGCCGACAGGAAATCTTGATTCTAAGACCAGTGATGAGGTAATCGCTCTGCTTAAGATGACAGCAAAAAAATATGGACAGACAATTGTAATGATTACCCATGATGACGAAATTGCACAGGTCGCTGACCGTATTCTGGTGATTGAGGACGGACAGGTGGTGGATTTCAGATGAAGACAATAAGCAGGATTGCATATAGCAATGACAAAAGGAACAGGACAAGAAGTATACTGATCATGATGGCAATCTGTCTGACCACGATGCTGCTTGTTATCATCAGTACTGTGGGAAATGGGGTAATTCATTTACAGAAAAGTCAGGCGGCAGGATCATATGGAAGTAATTATGGTCTGTTTGTTTCCACAGACGGATCGCAGTTAAAAGAAGTAAAGCGCCGTGCGGAAATAGATGCTACAGGCACTATGTGCACCGAAGGTATCATAAAAGGCAATGAAAAAGGCGGGTTTGTCTGCATGGATGAGACTGCAAGAAAAATGCTTCCTTATAATAAAGAATATGAGTTGAAGGAAGGAAAGTATCCGGAAAAAATGCAGGAAATTGCCGCAGGAAGAGCATTTTTTCGTGCAATGGGGTATGGTGATGTAAAGATCGGAGATACGGTTACACTGGATTACCGCGCAGGGATGCAGTCAGAATATAAGCCGGAAGAATTTGTTGTCAGCGGAATCCTATATGATCGGGATGAGTATACCATCGCGGCATCTTATGTTGCTTTCGGATCACAGGAGTTTTATGATGAGCACGTCGCAGAGAATGACAGACAGTATAATATTTATTTTACTTTAAATGATTCTGCAAATGTATCTATGAATAATATTGATTCGGTTATAAAGCAGATTGCAGCAGCTTGTGGGATCGAAGAAAAAAACGTTATAGTCAATGATCTCTATTTGCAATGGGTCTTGCAGCCGAGTTATGAAACGATTGCGATATGCGGGGTTTTGATTCTTGCAATTGTACTTTTCTCTGTTGTGGTCATTTATAATATTTTTCAGGTCGGTATTGCCAACAAGATACAGGAGTATGGAAAAATCAAGGCTCTGGGAGCGACAAAAAAGCAGATGAAACAACTGATCTTCAGAGAGGGTATGTTTTTGACAATTTCTTCAATACCAGTTGGATTGCTTCTTGGTTTTCTGATTGCAAAATGCGGTTTTAACTGGCTGGTAGAACAGGGAAACCTTGTATCAACCGGAACTGGCTCTATGGGAGTCCAAAATCAGCAGATGCCACTGTTTTCCCTGCCTGTTATGCTTCTATGTATTTTCGTGTCATTTTTTACCGTTGCTTTGGCGCTGCGTAAACCAATGAAAATTGTTTCACGGATTTCACCTATCGAAGCAACACGGTATTTAGAAAATGCAGAAACACACAAAAAAGGAAAACGAAATGGCAGAAAAAATGTCACCGTGTTTTCTATGGCAATGGCAAATATAACGGGTAATCCAAAAAGAACCATTGGTACCATCCTCACACTGGGGCTTTCCTGCGCATTGTTTGTGATTATCTCTAATTATGTAGGAAATATTGATACGGAGCATGAAGCACGTCTTTCCGTTAATCATGGACAATTTGAACTGCAGCTTGACTATTCTGCTGAGTACGATGAAAGATATCCGGAGAATAATCTGGATACGATTCTGACGGATAATCCATTGAATGATTCAATGATTGAAGAAATCAAAAGCATTCCAGGAGTGACAGATGTCATGACGAGAGAGATTGTCTCTGTAAATCTGAACGGAACAAGATTTCCGGCTGATATTGTGAGTAAAAATGATTTTGATTTTATGCGCCAGGACGGGGATATTGGTTCTATGGACTATGATCAGGCGGTAAAGAATGGTGAAATTTTCTTTGGTTGGTTGATGTGGATGGAACAAGATGGATATGCTCCTGGTGAATCCATTGCATTTGATTTTGAGAATGGAAGTGAAACCTATACCTATCAGGGAAAGATTGCAGGATCCTTTGTAAGTGCGGACACTTATCTTGTCATTCCGGAAGGTGTATACCGTTCCATGAATCCGAGGGGAACAGCCTATGGCTATCTGTGGGTGGACTGTGATAAAAAAGATGTTGCATCTGTGGAACAGAGTCTGAATACTTTGATTTCTAATACTTCGCATATAAAAATGGATACCTATCATGCACAGTTACAATCTGCAGAATTCACAGCTCGCATGATGAAGCTTGGCTGTTATCTGTTTATGGCGGTTGTAGGACTTATCGGTTTTATGAATATGGCAAACACCATAATCATGAATATTACGACAAAAAAGCAGGAATATGGTGTATTACAGGCTGTGGGTATGACAAATAAACAATTAAATTTATGTCTGCAGTTACAGGGACTGATGTTTACGGTTGGTACCATATGCGTAGCTTTGATCATTGGTCTGCCGCTCGGCTATGCACTTTTTTCCTATGCAAAACATAATGGAATATTTGGAATGAATATCTATCATGTTCCAATCGTACCAATTTTTATTATGATTTTTTTGGTCGGTCTGTTGCAGATTGTACTTTCCTGCGTTTTAAGCAGTAATCTGAAAAAGGAAACGCTGGTAGAAAGAATAAGGTATCAGGGATAGCAAGTAATATGTAATGAACTAGGTCTTAACGAAGAGGAGAAATAGATAACTTCCATTTTGTATGTATGATAAATCTAAACAGCATTTGGATAGAGACATCTCTAATGTGTATCTAGCCGTCAACCTAAGAAGTATCAAGGCAGCCAAAACAGCAGATTAATCATGCAACATTTCCTACTGGTTAGAGGAGTTTGGTAAATTATTTCATGTTACCAGGCAAACTGTTTCAAATTGGGAAAACGGAAAAAGTTATCCTGATTTGCAAATCCTTGTAAGCATGAGTAATCAATTGTTATGACGCCGACTAAATGGATTGAACAGAATATAAAATGTAGTCTTTTTCTTTTATTCCATATAGCTCGCACCCAGTGTTCTTTAAGGTAAAGTAGAAATAGTGCAATTTTCACATGATATTATACAAGAATTACATAGAAATATATCGTATTATTGATATGGTATTCTTGAATTGTATGTGAGGAGAAAAACTATGGCAGCGGAAAGAAAAACATTAACACAGCTATCTGTGCCAATATGCTTAGAAACTTTATTTTATATGCTTTCAGGTATGGTTGATACGCTTATGCTATCATCTGTAAGTGATCAGGCTGTAGGAGGAGTGGGAACAGCAAATACATATATAGGTGTTTTTATTATTATGTTTGGAGTAATATCATCGGGTATGATAGCCGTTATGTCACAAAATATCGGAGCTGGAAGACCGGGGATAGCATATCAGGCAAGGCAACTTGGACTTATATTCAACGCATTGATAGGTATCGTAATGTCTGTCGTTCTTGCTACTTTTTCTGGTGGGATACTTAGAATCGTAAGTATTGCTCCGGCTTTGCTTGAGCCGGCTGAAATATATCTTAGAATTGTTGGCGGCACATGTTTTTTAAATGCACTGATTCCTATTTTCTCCAGTTATTTGAGAGTGTTTGGATATACAAAACATTCTTTGATAGGAACTGTTGTTGGAAATGTTCTCAATATAATACTTAATTCAGTATTTTTATTTGCATTCAACTGGGGTGTGATGGGAGTTGCTGTTGCCACGGTTATTTCGAGAGTTGTAAATCTTATTATTGTAGCCGGCATGGGGGCTGTACTTATAAAAGCAAAGCAGAGTCCTGAGCGAATTACATCAAGAAAGATATTTGCACAGATTATTAAGATTGGTTTTCCTTCTGCGCTTGAAACAGCACTTTACAACATCGCAATGACATTTATAGTACGTTTTATGAATCAGATGGATGTGGATGGAATGAATGTTACAGCGCGTTCATATGCGATACAGATTGCAAATTTTTCGTATTGCGTGGGAGCTGCCCTTGCTCAGGCAAATGCAATTATGACCGGCTGGAGAATTGGAGCAAAAGAGTTTGAGGAATGTAACAGGGGGACGAGAAAAGCTGCGATATATGGTATCATCACAGCGACATGCTTTTCCGTGACCTTTGCATTTGCCGGACATTTTATCGTGCATATATTTACGGATGATATACAGATGATAAATCTTGTGGTAAAGTTGTTAATAGTAGATATATTTCTTGAACTTGGAAGGGTAACAAACCTTGTATATGGGCAGGCGTTAAAAACGAGCGGAGACGCATTTTTTCCGGTTATATTAGGTGCGATATTTATGTATTTGTTTGCAGTTGGCGGAACCTATTTTCTCGGAATACACATGGGATTTCTGGCTGTAGGAGCATATATTGCTATGGCAGGTGACGAATGTGCGAGAGCAGTGGGAATGGTACTTAGATGGAAGAGTGGAAAATGGAAGAGTAAAGGTCTTGTAGAAGTATAGGAGAGAGTATGTACTTTGAATTAAAGGAAAATAAACCACATGGTACAAAGGATGATCCGTTTAGTACATATCATATAAAAAATGAAGGACGATCATTTCAGATACCGGTTCATTGGCATGATGAACTGGAAATTATATATGTAAAAAGCGGTTTTTTGACTGTAAGTATATCAGGAGAAAATTATATTGGAACCCCCGGGGATGCTTTTGTAGTGTCGCCGGGTAATCTGCATTTTATGGGTTCACAGACTGATACAGTGGATTATTTTACTTTCCTTTTTCCGTTAAAATACATATCTTTTTGCATAAATGACATGTTAGATGATAAATTACTGGAGCCGTTAAAAAATGGTCATCTGATGATAAATCCAAGAGTAAAAGATACAGCAAAAGAACTATGTGAGCAATTGGTTGAAATATATATGGCAAAAAACAAGAAAACTGAGCCCCAAATAACTGCTCAGATAAAAACAAAAATAATTCTTTTACAGTTTATTCTTGAAATGTGGGAGAAGGGCTTTGTAATTGAAAATGATAAAAGCGGGAGAAATACGATAGAAAAAGAAATGATTTCATATATACAGCAGAATTTTATGGAAAAGATATCATTAAAAGAATTTAGTGAGCAGTTTCATCTTTCGGAAAAATATATATCGCGATATTTTAAGGAACATTTTCATATTACCCTTTCGCAATATATAACACATTTAAGGTTAGAGCATGCAAAACAGCTGTTACAAGATACGGATATTCCTGTTACAGAGATTGCAATGCAGAGTGGATATCAGAATGTAAGCTATTTTATCAGAAGCTTCAAAAAAACATATGGAGTTTCTCCGTTAAAATATAGAAAAAAATAAGCCAGGTATATGGTTAGAAAGGAGAGGATATCCCGGTAGAATCAGAAAATCTGCCGGAGAGATATCGAGAATGAGTATGGGAAATAAGAATAAATGGTGGAAAAATGCAGTTGTATATCAGATTTATCCGAAAAGCTTTCAAGATTCGGATGGAGATGGAATCGGTGATATTCCAGGAATTATCAGCAGATTGGATTATTTGAAAAAACTTGGAATAGATGCAATCTGGCTCTCACCGGCGTATCGTTCGCCACAGGATGACAATGGATACGATATTTCAGATTATCAGGATATTGAGCCGATGTTCGGAACAATGGAAGATATGGAACAGTTATTTGCGGAGGCAAAGAAACGCGGAATCCGAATTATGATGGATCTTGTGCTGAATCATACTTCAGATGAACACAGATGGTTTTTGGAGGCAAAGAAAAGCAAAGACAATCCGTATCATGATTATTATGTGTGGCGTGACGGAGAAGAAGGTATTTACCCAAATGATATGAATTCTGTGTTCGGAGGACCGGCATGGGAGTGGGTTCCAGAACTGGGACAGTATTATTTTCATCAGTTTTCAGTGAAACAGCCAGATCTGAACTGGGAGAATCCGAAAGTGAGAAGAGAGCTCTATGATATGATTCTCTGGTGGATGGAAAAAGGAGCAGGCGGATTTCGTCTGGATGTAATCGATCAGATTGCAAAAGAGCCAGATCTTAAGATCACAAATAATGGACCAAAGCTGCATGAATTTCTGCGTGAACTAAGCAGAGAAACATTTCAGAAGGGGGATATGATCACTGTTGGAGAAGCCTGGGGAGCAACACCGGAAATTGCAAAGAAATATAGTAATCCAGATGGCAGTGAATTTTCTATGGTTTTTCAGTTTGAGCACATTATGCTTGATCAGGAAGAAGGAAAAGAAAAATGGGATACGATTCCATTGAATCTGGTTAAGCTGAAAAAATGCCTTGCAAAGTGGCAGAATACTTTATATCAGACAGGATGGAACAGTCTGTTCATGAATAACCATGATCTTCCTAGAATCGTGTCGCGTTGGGGAAATGACGGAAAATACAGAAAAGAGTCGGCAACAATGCTGGCGACAATGCTTCATGGAATGCAGGGAACCCCTTGCATTTACCAGGGAGAAGAGCTGGGAATGACGAATGTGCAGTTTGACAGCATTGAGGAATATGAAGATATTGAGACATTGAATATGTACAAAGAGCGTCTGGAAAAAGGATATCAGCCAGAAGAAATCATGCAGTCTATCTACGCAAGAAGCCGTGATAATGCCCGTACTCCGATGCAGTGGAGCGGGGATGAGAACGGAGGATTCACAACAGGAGAACCATGGTTTGCCGTGAATCCAAATTATACCAGAATCAATGCCAAAGAGGCACTGGAAGATGAAAATTCGGTATTTTACTATTATCAGAAGCTGATTCGTTTAAGAAAAGAAAATCCAGTATTCGTGAATGGAAAATTTGAACTTCTTCTGCCAGAAGATGAGAGAATTTTCGCCTATACGAGAACAGATGAGCATACAAAGATGCTGGTATGTACAAACTTTACGGATGAGGAAGTTAGCTGCCCATTGCTTGATGAGTGGAAAGCCGGGGAAGTCTGGATCCGGAATTATGAGGACGACAGAGAAGGAAATATATTGCGTCCTTATGAGGCGGTGATAATTGCATTTACTGGCAAATAGATTAAGTTTCTTTTTGGGCATCAAAATTCACTTAGAGAGCGTTTCAAGTTTTGTGTAAACAGAAAAAACTGATATAAGATATGTCATTAGTTATCGAGGACAGAACCTGTTTTTCAGGGTTCTGTCCTTGTTTGTATTATAATGCAGTTTTAGGGTATGTCAAGCAGGACTGGCTATGCCAACCCTGCCTAGCATGCATTCTGCTTATAACCTTTCCAATCTTTCTTCGAAGAAAATTTCCAGCTGAGAATGGATCTGTCCCCAATCCTGACGGTGTCCCGTCCATTTCTTGGTGATATCTATCATGGCCAAATACAGCATTTTCAGGAGACTGTCATCGGATGGAAATACCGTCTTGGATTTGGTGACTTTCCGGAGCTGGCGGTTAAATCCTTCAATCGTGTTCGTGGTATAGATCAGACGTCTGACAGCTTCCGGATACTTAAAATACGTTGAAAGATTTGCCCAGTTATCTTTCCATGACTTTGCAATCTTAGGGTATTTCCCGCTCCATTTTTCGTCAAAGCTGTCCAGTTCTGCCAATGCAACTTCTTCTGTAGGAGCTGCATATACACGCTTCAGATCTGCCATAAGTGGTTTGATCTCTTTGTAAGAAACAAATTTCGTGGTATTCCTGATCTGATGGATTATGCACTGCTGGATCTCGGTCTGGGGAAATACTGCTTCAATTGCCTGTGGAAAACCGGTCAGTCCATCCACACACGCAATCAATATATCTTCTACACCCCGGTTTTTCAGGCCATTCAGGATGGAGAGCCAGAACTTGGCACTTTCATTTTGACCAACATACATTCCGAGGACATCCTTACGTCCTTCCATATCGATCCCAATCGCAATGTAAACAGCACGTTTTACAATCCGCCCCTCATTACGGGCATGGAAATGGATCGCATCCATAAATACAACAGCATACACACTTTCTAATGGCCTTTCCTGCCATTCTTTTACTATTGGCAGGATCTTATCAGTGATCCGGCTGACAGTACTGTCGGAGATCTCAAGATCATATAATTCACGCATGTGGCTTTCTATATCGGCAGTAGTCATTCCTTTTGCGTACATGGAAATGATCTTTTCTTCCATGTCCTGCGTAATCGAATTCTGATACTTCTTTACAACCTGTGGTTCGAAGTCACCTTTTTGATCCCTTGGAATATCAATCTCCATATCTCCGTAACTGGTATGTAACGTTTTCTGGGAATGTCCATTCCTGGAATTATCGGTTTCTTTATTTCGATAATCATACTTGGAATATCCCAGTTTTTCATCCAGTTCCTGATCAAGGGCACCTTCCAAAATGATAGACATCATATCCCGCATAATGGAATTAACATCTGTTCCATCTTTTACTTTTACATTGTTTTCTTTCAGGTAGTTTCCCATGAGTTCTCTAAGCGCTGCTTTTTGTGGTGAATCCTTTTTTCTTGCCATAAAATAAACCTCCAAACTGAGTAATTCTATCTTACATCAGTTTGGAGGTTTACACAAACTTTGGGATACTCCCCTGTGTCATGACACAGGCAGTGCTTGCTATTCTTGGTTAGTTAAATGTTTTTAACTTTCCTGATTGTGACATGCTCCCACCACTTAAATCTCTGATTTTGAAGTGGGGGCTTCTTGCTCA
>NZ_JAJBNQ010000044.1:0-12317 GCF_020538025.1 Blautia sp. MSK17_66 | reverse complement strand
GCATACACGAAGAAACAGTAAGCGGTATTCGTGAGAATCCGCATTATCTCGATGTGAGTATGTTTAATCATATTTTGAGTGGCAGAGAATTTTATGGCGAAAACAACAGGAATCAAGCTGATTGCCAACAACAAAAAAGCCTTTCATGATTATTTTATAGAAGATACCTATGAGGCAGGTATTTCTCTGGCCGGAACAGAGGTAAAATCTCTTCGCATGGGTAAGTGCAGTATCAAGGAATCCTTTATCCGTGTGGAGAGGGGCGAGGTATATATTTACGGTATGCATATCAGCCCTTATGAAAAGGGAAATATTTTTAATAAGGATCCGCTGCGTGTGCGCAAACTGCTCCTGCACAGATATGAGATAAATAAGATTGAGGGAAAACTTCAGGAGAAGGGGCTTACCCTGGTCCCTCTGAAGGTATACTTCAAGGGAAGCCTTGTGAAGGTTGAGATCGGCGTGGCACGTGGTAAGAAATTATATGACAAGCGACAGGATATTGCCAAAAAAGATCAGCGCCGGGAAGCAGAGAGAGAGTTTAAGGTTAAAAATCTGTAACTTTAAAAATTGTATGAATTTTGAGACATTTGGTTGACAAGAATCTGAGACTCTGTATAATTAAAGATAACTGTAACTATATGAAGATTTGGATAGATGAATCATGACATCACAGAATAATGCGTAATAGGAAACAGGAGGGATAGATATGTTTAAAAAACGTTATTTGGCCATTGCAGGATTTGCTGTACTGCTTATAGCAGCAACAGGATGCGGCAAGAAGAACACAACAGAACAGACGCCAGTCCAGGTAACGCCTACTGAAACTCCTCAGGCGACGCCTACAGTTACGATAGAGCTTGTAAATATGGAAGAAACGACGGAGAAGAATGTAATTGGTGAGAAGACTGCGACAGCATCTAAGCTTGCCATTGTAAACCGCACTGGTTCAGAAATCGCTGCTATTTATATTCGAGAGACACCGACAGATGCCTCTGAGGATGAAGACGAGGATGACAGTACAGATGAATGGGGCAATGATCTTGTAAATGGCATGTTTACACTGAAGAATGGTGAAAATGCGATTTATTATTATCAAAAGCCGTCCTCAGCAAAAACAACTTATGATATCCGCATTACCTACACCGATGAGGATGCAAACGAGTGCTTCTTCAGAAATCTTCCGTTGGCATCCATAAAGCAGATCACTTTGCGTATGGATGGAAAGGGTGAGGATGCAATTCCGTATGCAACTTATCTTACAACAAATGCCACGAAGGAAGTTTCTACATTAAATGAGGTTAAGAAGAGACTGGGACTGGATTCAGACAGTGAAGATCCGACTCCGACTCCGGAGCAGGACAGTGAGGATCCGACCCCGACCCCGGAGGCATCAGATCCGGAGCCAACACAGGCACCTTCAGATGATGATAACAATAACAACAATAATAATAACGACGGTGATGATAACACAGATACAAGACCGACAGATTCTACGATCCAGACTGCAGAAGACTATATCGGCAAATCTCTGGATGATCTGATTTCTGCAATCGGGGATTCGGTTTCCTCAGAATATGATGAGGATCCGGACAATGGCACAAGCGGATATTATTATTATAATAATTTCACGGTTTCAACAACTGTAGGTCCTGACGGAAACGAAATCGTTACAGGTGTATGGTAAAGAACAGTAACGGTTCGCTCAGAGAAACGTACAAAGAAATACTGGTGCGGATGCATCGGGGGAAAGGATAAACAATATGAAGAGAATTTTACTGAAATTAAGCGGAGAAGCTCTGGCGGGAGCAGAAAAGAAGGGATTTGATGAGGCTACGGTCATTGCCGTTGCAAAGCAGATCCGTACGATCGTAGAAGAGGGAACACAGGTAGGAATCGTTATCGGTGGAGGAAACTTCTGGAGAGGACGTACCAGTGAAACGATCGACCGTAACAAGGCAGATCAGATCGGTATGCTGGCTACAGTTATGAACTGTATCTATGTTTCCGATATCTGCAGATATCTCGGACTTCGCACAGAGATTTTCACACCGTTTGTATGTGGTGCATTTACCAGCCTGTATTCAAAGGATGCAGTGGAGGAAGGCTTTGCACAGGGTAAGGTTCTGTTCTTTGCAGGCGGTACAGGCCATCCGTATTTTTCTACAGATACAGCAACGGTACTTCGTGCTGTTGAGATCGAGGCAGAGGCAATTCTTCTTGCCAAAGCAGTGGACGGAATCTATGACAGCGATCCGAAGGTGAACCCAAATGCTGTAAAATACGATGAGATCAGCATTCAGGAGGTTGTTGACAAGAAGCTGGCAGCTATGGACCTTACAGCTTCTATCATGTGCCTGGAGCAGAAAATGCCGATGCTTGTTTTCGGACTTGAAGGAGAAAACAGTATTATCAATACCGTTCACGGTAAATTCAACGGTACAAAAGTAACTGTATAGTTCTTTAAACAGAGTGAACAGTAACATTGTATAAGTAACCGTCAGTGAACAGAACAGTTAGCTGTATAAAATAAATCATCATAAGAGGGAGATTTGACAAATGGATGAAAGAGTTCAGAAATATGAGCAGAAGATGACCAAGACACTGAAAGGCTTTGAGGAGGAGCTGACAACGATCCGTGCAGGACGTGCGAATCCGCATATTCTTGATAAGATCACTGTAGATTATTATGGAAGCCCGACACCGATCCAGCAGGTGGCAAACATCACTGTACCGGAAGCACGTATGATCCAGATCCAGCCATGGGAAGCAAGCCTGATCAAAGGAATTGAAAAAGCAATCCTTACATCTGATCTTGGTCTGAATCCGAACAATGATGGTAAGCTGATCCGTCTGGTACTTCCGGAACTTACAGAGGAACGTCGTAAAGAACTGGTAAAAGACGTCAAGAAAAAAGGTGAGGCAGCCAAGGTTGCTGTCCGCAATGTTCGCCGTGATGCAAATGATGCATTTAAGAAACTTGCAAAACAGGATGTTTCTGAGGATGAGATCAAAGATCTTGAGGATGCTGTACAGAAACTGACAGATCAGTTCATCAAGAAGATCGATGCTGCAGTAGATACCAAAGCAAAAGAAATTCTGACTGTATAATCCCGGTCAGGACTGAGAGGAGAGGGAGAGCCGGCAAAAGGCTCTCTTTCTGTTGTATAAAATTTACCAGAGAAAAAGAGGAGAATCTTATGAAAGTACCAAATCATATTGCCATTATCCTTGATGGAAACGGCAGGTGGGCAAAGGCAAAGGGAATGCCCAGAGGATACGGACATATTAAGGGATGTGCAAATCTGGAGACGATCTGTGACGATATCAAAGATCTTGGTGTAAAATATCTGACAGTCTATGCTTTTTCTACAGAGAACTGGAAACGTTCCAGGGAAGAAGTTGAGGGACTTATGAAACTGTTCAGAAGTTATCTTAAGAAGTGCATGAAGAGTGCCGAGAAGAATCATATGCGTGTCAAGATAATCGGCGATCCGTCTGCTTTTGCACCGGATATCCAGGATAAGATCCATCAGCTGGAGGAATTTTCCAAGGATTATGATGAACTTTATTTTCAGATCGCGCTGAATTACGGAAGCCGTGATGAGATTGTCAGAAGTATCCGTAAACTTGCAGCTGATGTGGCAGACGGCAAGGTTGCACCGGATGCGATTGATGAGTCCTGCTTCGAAAATTATCTGGATACTGCCGGGGTGCCGGATCCGGATCTTCTGATCCGAACAAGCGGAGAGCAGAGATTATCTAATTTCCTGATGTGGCAGCTTGCATACACAGAGTTTTATTTTACAGATGTTCCGTGGCCGGATTTTCATAAGAAAGAGCTGATCGAAGCGATTGAGAAATATAATGCAAGAGACCGGAGATATGGCGGAGTCAAGGAGGAGTAATTATGTTTAAAACACGACTGATCAGTGGAATCTTTCTGGTAATTGCAGCGCTTCTGACGATCATCAGCGGAGGATATGTGCTTTTTGTGACTCTGCTCTGCGTTTCTCTTCTCGGGATCCAGGAACTTTACAAGGCTATGGAAGTCCATAAGGATGGAATCGGACTTCTGGAAATGGCAGGATATCTGGGTGCAGTTTTGTATTATGCATCTCTGCTTCTGGACTTTGAGAGATATGGAATGATGGCGGTCCTTCTGGGGCTGGTGCTTCTGATGTTTGTATATGTATTCACATACCCCAAATATGAGGCAGACCAGGTGATGTCAGCGTTTTTTGGAATCGTATATGTGGCGGTCATGCTGTCTTTTATCTTTCTTACCAGAAACCTGGAGGGAGGAAAATTTATTGTATGGCTGATCTTCCTTTGCTCCTGGGGCTGTGACACCTGTGCTTATTGTGTGGGAATGCTGATCGGAAAGCACAAGATGGCGCCGGTATTAAGCCCAAAGAAATCCATAGAGGGAGCTGTCGGCGGTGTTGTCGGAGCAGCAGCACTTGGTGCGATCTATGCGGCAGTCACTCATGGACCGGTTGTGGAATATGCAGTGATCTGTGCAGTTGGAGCTCTGATCTCCATGGTAGGAGACCTGGCCGCATCTGCGATCAAGAGAAACAGGGGAATCAAGGATTATGGCAAACTGATACCGGGGCACGGAGGAATTCTGGACCGGTTTGACAGTGTGATCTTTACTTCTCCGATCATCTTTTATCTTGCAAAGATGCTTCTTGGTTTATAAATTTCGGATGGAAGGAGGAATTTTGTTACTATGAAAAAAATAGCAATTTTAGGTTCTACAGGCTCTATTGGAACACAGACACTGGATGTTGTTCGTGCAAATAAGGATATTGAAGTTCTGGGTATCAGTGCGGGGAGGAACATTGAGAAGCTGGAAGAGCAGATCAGGGAGTTTTCTCCGAAGCTGGCAGCTGTCTGGGATGAGAAGGCAGCAGAAGACCTCGCACAGAAAATCCAGGACACTGATACAAAGGTAGTGTCAGGAATGGATGGACTTCTTGAACTGGCGGCCATGCCGGGAACAGAAATCCTTGTAACAGCAATCGTAGGAATGCTTGGTATTCGTCCTACGATCGAGGCGATCCGTGCGGGTAAGGATATTGCTCTGGCAAATAAAGAAACCCTGGTAACTGCAGGACATCTGATCATGCCGATGGCAAAGGAGTACGGAGTAAAAATCCTTCCGGTTGACAGTGAGCACAGTGCGATCTTTCAGGCTCTGAATGGAGAAGACAGCAAAGAAATACATAAGCTTCTGATCACGGCATCCGGCGGTCCGTTCCGTGGAAGAAAGAGAGATGATCTTGAAAAGGTGACTCTTGAGGATACCCTGAAGCATCCGAACTGGGTGATGGGACAAAAGATTACGGTAGATTCCGCGACCCTGGTAAATAAAGGCCTTGAGGTCATGGAAGCCAAATGGCTTTTCGGGGTGGATCTTGATCATATTCAGGTGGTGGTCCAGCCGCAGAGTGTGATCCATTCCATGGTGGAGTTTGAGGATGGTGGCATCATTGCCCAGCTTGGAACACCGGATATGCGCCTTCCGATCCAGTATGCACTTTATTATCCGCACAGAAGATATCTTGCCGGCGACCGCCTTGATTTTGCGAAGCTTGGTCAGATAACTTTTGAAGAGCCGGATATGGAGACATTCCTGGGACTTCCGATGGCAATCAGGGCTTCCAGAGAGGGCGGCTCCATGCCGACGGTATTCAATGCAGCAAATGAGCTTGCAGTAAAGAAATTCCTGCATCGAGAGATCAGATTCCTGGATATTTATGATATCATCGGGCAGGCTATGGAAAGACATAAAAAAATCGAATATCCAAAGTTAGAGGATATTCTTGCAGTAGAAAACGAGACTTATCAGTGGATTGAAAGCAGGTGGTAAATTGAAGATTCTGATTGCGATCATCATGTTCAGTGCAATCATTTTGATACATGAGCTGGGACATTTCCTTCTGGCCAAAATAAATGGAATCAGTGTAACAGAGTTTTCACTTGGCATGGGACCAAGGCTGTTCAGTATCCAGAAGGGAGAAACACGTTATTCCGTGAAACTGCTGCCTCTGGGCGGTTCCTGCGCGATGGTCGGTGAGGATACCGCGGAGGAAGAGCTTCCGGGATCTTTTAATGCAGCCCCGGTCTGGGCGAGAATCTCTGTAGTGGCAGCAGGACCGGTATTTAATTTTATTCTTGCATTTATTCTGTCCGTGATCATTGTAGGATTTGTCGGTTATGATCCGGCAGAGATCATGGATGTCCAGAAGGACTCGGCAGCAGAAACGGCAGGGCTTGAAACCGGAGATGTTATTACAGAGTACAATGGATATCATGTGGACCTGGCGAAGGATCTGTATGTTTACAGCTATCTGAATGAACTGAAAGAGGGGGACACTGTCATACTGAAAGTGCGCCGTGACGGCGAGACAAAGGAAATCCAGTATACACCAGATGTATCTGTGAGATATCTCCTTGGATTTAACCGCTCGGATGCTTCTTCCATGACAGTAGAATCTCTGATCGCGGGAATGCCTCTTGAAATGGCCGGTCTGCAGCCGGGAGATACGATCACGGCAATCAACGGAACGGAGATCGCAGATGGAGAAGCATACGATGCCTATCTCAAAGAGCATCCACTCTCTGATGAGCCGGTGGAGATTACCTATGTGCGTGATGGACTGGATTATACGGCGACGATCACACCGCAGGAATACCGTACACCACAGCTGGGCTTTTCTTACAATCTTGGTTACGAGAAAACCAGTGGACTGGGCGTGCTGAAATATGGTGTTCTGGAAGTGAAGTATATGATTCGTACGACACTTCTGAGTCTGAAGCAGCTGGTTACCGGAAGCCTTGGATTTAAAGATTTGAGCGGACCGGTGGGAGTTGTTGATGCGATCGGAACGACTTACGAAGAGAGTAAGAGCGAGGGCACACTGATGCTCTGGATGAACCTGTTGAATATGGCAGTATTTCTGTCAGCAAACCTTGGGGTTATGAACCTTCTGCCTCTTCCGGCACTGGACGGAGGAAGACTGGTCTTTCTGGTCATCGAAGCAATTCGAAGAAAACCAATCAACCGGGAAGTGGAGGGAATGGTTCATTTTGCAGGACTGATGCTTCTGATGGCGTTGATGGTCGTGGTCATGTACAATGACATCCTGAAAATTTTCTGACATCCGGCAGTCTGACAAACTGCCGGAAATACAGTGATGGCACAGGTTTTGACTTAATAGCTGGGAATAAGAAGTGAATTGGAGATTATGAGAAATAAATATATGGTAGCGGTTGTATTCTCGGCTCTGCTTCTGGGTGGCAGTATCTGCCATCCGACAGGGGAGATCCTGGCGGCAGAACAGCAGGAGAATGCAGAGGACGACCTGAATTATGAAACCGATACCCTGAAAGTAAATATAGAACAGAAAGATACAGGATATACGAAATACTGGATCGCTCATGTGCAGACATTCAGTACAAAGCAATTGAAATCTGCCTTATGCGGAGGAACCTATGGAAATCCGCGAAAGACAACTTCAGAAGAACTTGCAGCTCACGATGGGATCATTGGCATTAACGGAAGTGCGTTTTCCTATGGCTCAGGGGAGCCGGCACCAGGCAAGACGATGATCAAAGACGGCCGTGTCTACAATGATGTCAGCTCAAACGGAAACATTTTCTGCGTCACAGAAGATGGAGGGATGTTTACCGCGGCAGCAGGCATGACAACAAAAGATCTTCTGAATCGTGGTGTGCAGGATACCTATTGTTTTGGACCGACTCTTGTAGAAAATGGCAAGGTCTGTGAAATTTCAGGACAGTTTCACCAGACTGCCCGATATCAGAGGGCAGCTGTTGGAATGGTAAATCCGGGAGATTATTATCTTGTGGTCGTGGACGGTAAGGGATATGGTGGTTCCCAGGGAATGACTTATCAGGAATTGCAGCAGGTTTTTCTGAATCTGGACTGTGATTATGCCTATAATCTGGATGGCGGCGGTTCGGCAACTCTGGTTTTTCAGGGAAAAGTGCTGAATATGCTGACCGACAAAGGAAAAGAGAGAGCCTGCGGAGATATCCTTTATTTTGTGGATGCAGGCAGCGGCTCAGAGGGGAAAGACATTGTCGTACATGAAGAGGAAGGAATGATCCATTCTGCCGAAGATTCTATATGGTGATTTTTTTGATGTGATGATGAGAGGGAAAGAGTTTAAAGCTGATAAGCTTTGAATTCTTTCCCTTTTTATGTTCAGTGTCTCTGTATTGCAGGAAGATATAGCAGGATTTTACAATGATTTTATATAGAAATCATATAAACGGGATAGTTGCATCAGGATAAAAATGCTACGATAATTTTCGGAACAGAGATAATGACCGGAAAAGGAGTGCGTAAATATATGATAAAAACCTACGTAATAGATACCAATGTACTGATCCAGGCACCATATGCGTTAGAATGCTTTGAGGACAATGATCTTGTACTTCCGCTGGTAGTGCTCGAAGAACTGGATGGATTAAAGAAATCCGATGGAGAAAAAGGTGCCAATGCCAGGGCTGCTGTGCGAAAACTGGAAGGATACAGACAAAAAGGTGACTTATTACAGGGGGTGAAGCTTCCGGGCGGAGGCATTTTGCGGATAGAAAAAAATTTTGTACATGTAGAGCTGCCTCCGGAGCTTCCGGATGACAAACCTGATAACAGGATACTGAAAGTATGTGAAGGACTGTCAGAAACAGAAAAAGACAAACAGGTCGTACTTGTTACAAAAGATATTGTATTACGCCTGAAGGCACAGATGCTGGGGATCAAGGCGGAGGATTTCGAAAAAGAACAGATTTCGGATGATGATGCCCAATATACCGGACGAACAGAGGCGTATATCCCGGAAGATAAGGTTAAGGAATTCAAAAAGAAAGGAATCTTGCTGACTGAGGTTTATCAGAGTGATGAAAACGGAAATCATAGTATACCAGAATTTCATGAGAATGAATTTGTTATTCTGACACCGGATCAGTCTGACAAAAAGACACTGCTGGGAAGAGTATCTGGAAATAAAGTTGTTCCTTTGATTTACAAAAAAAGTAAACCCTACGGAGTATCACCAAGAAATGTGGGACAGTATTTTATGCAGGAAGCACTTATGACAGATGCAAAAGTGGCGCCTCTTGTGATCATCAAGGGTATGGCCGGAACTGCAAAAACCTTTTATTCCCTTGCAGTCGGAATGGAAAAGGTCTATAACAATCCATCAAAGGAATATCGCCGTGTAATTGTATGCAGGCCGAATGCACAGTTTGATGATGATATCGGATTTCTGCCAGGTGATGAAAAAGAAAAAATAGCACCCCTGATGAGACCAGTCATTGATAATCTGGAACAGATTCTGGATTCAGATGAAAAGCAAAGATACGAAGACGAGCAGGAGTTAAGTGATAAGATAACAGAGGTTTTTGAACGGGGGATCATTCAGACAGAAGCCTTGAATTTTATAAGGGGAAGATCGATCGCGAAGACATACCTGATCATTGATGAAGCACAGAATATGACGCCAAATCAGGTAAAAGGAATTATCACAAGAGCCGGACAGGGAACAAAAATCATATTACTGGGAGATCCCGGACAGATTGATAAACCATTTCTGGATGAAAAAACCAACGGATTGAGTTATGCTGCCAAACATATGATGAACAGTCCTCTTTGCTGGCAGATCACATTGTCGGCAGAAGAATGTGAGAGATCTCTGCTGGCGATGGATGCAATAAAAAGACTTTGACCGGATTAAATATTGTAGTAAGGAGCAAAAAATTGAAGTATAAGGAAATAGCGAACAATAAAGAAATCAATGCGTATTTAAAAAAAGGCAATGAAAATCTTGGACAGCTTGGTTTTACAGATCATTCACAGGCACATTGCGTCCAGGTGGCACATCAGGCAGGAAAACTCCTCAAACGCCTTGGATATGCGGAACATGAGATTGAACTTGCAAAAATTGCCGGATATATGCATGATATCGGCAATGCGATCAACAGAGAACATCATGCGGAGTACGGAGCACTTCTTGCAAATGATCTGCTGAAAGATACAAATATGTCTTTGGAAGACAGGGTAACTGTCATATCGGCGATCGGAAATCATGATGAATCGACAGGAAACCCGGAGGATATCGTATCAGCGGCTCTCATTATTGCGGATAAAACGGATGTGCGAAGAAGCCGCGTGCGTCAGAAAGAAAAAGCGGCGTTCGATATTCATGACCGTGTAAATTATGCAGTTACAGACTCGAAGTTAAAGATTGATGAGGAAAAGTCTGTGATCGCACTGAATCTTCAGATTGATGAAAATATCTGTTCCATGTACGACTATTTTGAGATATTTCTTGACAGAATGATGTTCTGCAGAAAATCAGCAGAGATCCTGGGAACAACTTTCAAGCTGACGGTAAACGGACGTAAAGTATTATAAGATAAAGGAAAACATGAGGAATGTTTTTCCTGTTCTTCTGTCATTTGTCTCTGGAAGTGGACAGACGATCGAGAAAGTCAGAACAGATTCTTTCATCGGTTAGGGCAGAGCAGCCGGTAAGCATTGCATTTCAGGTAGGTGCAGAATTTGAGCATCTTGTGATTCCGGTGTTGTTGTACATGATGCGCCGGTGAACGACACTACAGCACAGGATTACTATGTGCGTTATAAAGATTATATCAAAAATGTAGCAAGCAGTGAGATTTATGCGACCTGGCCGGACGATACGATACGGGCGAATATACGGGCGATCATATTCTTTACGCTGAACAGGGTTTATACAGAATGGTACCGGAATGTTCACTGATTCGGTATTGCAGGAAGATTAAGTAACTGCCCAAATTGGACTTGCTATATGAATGTAAATACTATATAGTATAGAATGTAAGTAGTAATCTAAATTTTCTAATAAGCGATTTTTCAGGCAATATCTGCAACTGATTCCAAAGATAAAAATACATAATTTCAAAGAGATTAAGTATTCAATAAAACTCGTTAAAATGTTATAATGTAGGTACAAAAAGGAGTATTATATGAATAATACGATTTTTGATGATGTATTTCGTACAATGATCGAGAAGATGCCATATCTGGCGGTACCGCTGATTAACGAGGTATTCCATACATCATACCCGGAAGATGTGAAGATCACACAGCTTCGTAATGAACATCAGCAGGAGGATGGAGAGATTATTACAGATTCTTGTCTGCTGATCGGAAAGAAAATGTATCATATTGAATGTCAGAGCACAGATGATACGACAATGGTTATTCGCATGATTGAGTATGATTTTGCGATCGGCATAGAACATGCAGAGAAACAGGGACGCAGATACAGGATAGAATTTCCAAAGTCCTGCGTACTGTTTCTGAGAAGTTCTGGAAATACGCCGGATTATCTGGAAGCAGATGTGGTTTTTCCAGATGGAAATACATACTTATATTCCATACCGACTATAAAAATGGCTGACTATACAAAAGACAGCATTTTTGAGAAAAATCTGTTAATGCTGCTGCCGTTTTATATTATGAGATACGAGAAAAAAGAACATGATTTTAATAACAATCCGGAATTATTTCAGGTACTCTTAAATGAATACGAGGAAATTCGGATAAGTCTGGAAAAAGAACTGACAGAAACAGGAAGATCGGAGTTATATACAGATCTGACGAAATTGATTGTAAAGATTGCGGATTATATTTTTCAAAAAGAAGAGGATATCCGGAAAGGAATAGGTGAGATAATGGGTGGAAAAGTTCTGGAACTGGAATCTGAAAGACTTAAAGCAGAAGGAAAAGCGATTGGTCAGGCTCAGGGAGAAAATCGCTTGGGAAGCTTGATTACTAGACTGATCCAAGATCAGAGAACTGAAGAAATTCCAGTTGTATCAGTAGATCCTAAGCGACGTGAGCAGTTATATAAAGAATATAATCTTTAACATAATATATAACAAGAATTCTCCTACCTCTGCAGGTAGTGAGATGAATTGTAGATCTGAGCATAAATGCTCAAAAGAATTTTATAAATAAAAAAGGAAACACTTGTTCCTGTAGATGATTTGTATTATAATGAAAAAGAACATATTGTTCAGAAATAGCAATTGAAATCATTTGTAAACAGGTAGGAATAAGGTGAGGAAAATAAATCGGGCAGTAAAAGTAAGAATCTATCCAAATGCAGAACAACGTGTACAAATAGAAAAAACAATTGGCTGCAGCCGATTTATCTATAACTGTATGCTTGCAGATAAAATGGAACATTATAAAAAAGAAAAAAAGATGTTAAGGAACACACCAGCCAGTT
>NZ_JAJBNQ010000043.1:0-13652 GCF_020538025.1 Blautia sp. MSK17_66 | reverse complement strand
GCTTCCGCCTACTCCATTCTCCCCAGCATAGCTGGGGGATTAGGCTTTTCATTTACCTTAACACTTGCAGTTCCTTTGAAGTCATCTTGTATGGTAAATTTTTTTCCTGAAGACATGACAATATCGCAATTATTATTTTCAAAGGTTACATTTCCAATAGTAGCTGATACATTGGTTTGTCCTTCTAGATAAATTCCCCAATCAAAATTTTGAATTTTTCCACCAACAACTTTAATTTCCGCTGCATTTATTCCTATTATAGTGCTCTTCGCCAAAGATGATGATGTAATAGTTCCGCCATACATATTGACGGTTCCTCTTACAATACAACCCTCACCAATATCTGTATTACCGCTACAGTCCAATATCGTTCCATTTTGAATATTTATTGTTCCATCATTTTCGAACCACCCATTCCTTACAATAACTCCACAGTCAAAAGAACCAGTTGCATTAAATTTAGCATTCTTAAGGTTAACAACCCCTCCGTTTTGAATTATGGAAGCTCCATTGTTCGTTAAAGCCTCATAAGTACCGCCCTCAAAAGTAACTGTTGCATCTTTATTTTTATTGTTCAGAAAAACATTATTATCAACATTCACCGTATACTCATTAATAATCGTTAACTCTTTACAAGCATTTTCTATACTAATAAAACAGCCATCATCATCCCCTGGCATATTAATGTCTCCAGTAATCTCCAGAGTAACTTTCTCTGTAGTGTCAATAGTAATTACACCACCGAAGGGATCGCGAGGCCCAGTCTTAGTATATGTTCCACCCTGTACCGTATACGTTCCTCCTGAAGTGATCTTTACATTTTCCCCCGGCGAAATCGTATTCGCAGCCGCTGTTCCCACTGCCATCTCACTGCCGCTGCTAAAAAGAGCAACTCCATCCGTAAAGTCTTCTTCCACTTCCACGGCATCCTCAGTATCATCTTCGTCCTGGGATTCTGAAAGATCCCGGATCTCCACTTCTCCACTTTCCTCAATATCCTCTGTCTCAGGTTCTTCTGCAGCTTCAAAGATCACATCCTCATTGTCTTCGCCGTCTTCGAATTCCTGCATTTCCACATCAGCCGCCCAGATGAGGGATTCCGGTACCACAGATGTGATCAGCACTGTTCCGGTCAGGATCGCTGAAAGCAGTTTCCGGCTCTTTTTCACTAATTCATTTTTCTTCATTTTGTTCCTCCTTCCACATTTTATATTTTATGGAAATATTATACTCTACAGAACAAAATTAAGTAATGCCCATCAGAAGCCAAAAAAGTGCCTTTTTTTCTGAAAAAAGTATTACGGCGGTCGCAATTGACCGCCGTATGTATCTTTGTCTGTTATTTATTTACAAAGGGTTTCAGCTCTTCGCGCTTTTCCACACCCAGTGTCTGAAAAATGCGGGAGAGATAATGTTTGATCGTATTGACTGACATGGACAGGTGATCTGCGATCTCCCGGTTGGTCCAGCCTTTGCTTGCAAGCATGGCTATGGAAAATTCCATAGGTGTCAGCCTATCTGTAACAGAGCTCTGAAGCTGTGGATTATGAATATCCATCCAGCCGCGGCTGAAAGCAACGACTGCCTGTGAAAGCCGTTTGTAATTTTCCGGTTCTGTTGGTTTGATACAGGCTTCGATCTGGCCAAGCATCAGTCCGTGGTGCTCGATGAACGGTTCCAGAAATCCATCCGGTTTCGCCATGTTCCATGCTTTCATCAGGATTTCCCTGGCTTCCTCCTGTTTCTTCTGGTTATTCAGGCACATGATGATCACGCAGTAGAGATATTCCATAGCAATGGGATAACAGCCATCAAGCATCAGAAAAACTGACTGACATAATCCCAGTGCCCGCTCATATTCTTCATTCAGATAAGCATTGTGTGCGAGGATATAGATTGCATAAGCACGAATACCCGCCGGCAGGTACGGCAGAAAATCCTTGAGAGGTGGAAGTCCGTCTGCCGGAAGATGCATCAGAACCGTTGCCAGATAGCCGGCAAAAACACAGGAAGCCATAACTTCTTCTGATGCAGAGTTTTCTTCTGCAAGACGAAGGCATTCCTGGATGTTTCGAAATCCCATTCTGGAAGCAGATGGATTTCCCAGCGTAAGATTGGAAAAAGAATACAAAAGTCCTGCGGACAGGCGCAGGCAGAGATCTTTGTCCTGCAGATAAAGCTCCGCAATGTTTCTGCATTCCTGCGCGCGTCCTGAAAAATAATATAACTCCGCCTGTGCGATCTGCCGTTGATCCGGATCCTGAAAAGCATCCACAGTAGCCTGTGCCTGTCCGGGAGCAAAGGAACTGTTTATCAAAGGCATAAGATGAGCGGAAAAAGAATCATACATCAAAACAGCTCCCCCCTACAAACTCCCGAAGAAGAGAGTTCCGCGGGATATCGTCGCTTGGCACGGCGACAAAATAGTCAAAGAATTTGAGAAGGCGCTTCGCCTCGATATATTCCGGCTCGTCCTTGCCGATCCCGAACAGAAGCGGCTCTGCATAAAGCTTCAGGCAGGCCAGTTCATAGACAAGTGCGGAGTTGAACATCACATCTGCCTCTTCCTGATACGGGAAGATGTTTGCTTCCTCTCCTCTTCTTACCGACGGCCATCTGGCGATCGTGTCCTTTGCACTCGTTCCACGCGTTCTCGCATCACGCACAATCCTTCGGATCAGTCTGCCATCCGTGGTTGGGATACGATTGTGTTTGTCGATATTCAGCTGTGTCAGTGCACTGATATAGATTTTGAATTTACTTTCTTTCGGGAGGGAATGACTCAGCTTGTCGTTAAGTCCGTGGATTCCTTCGATAACGAGAACATCCTCTTTTCCAAGCTTAAGGAAATCTCCCCGATATTCTCTGTGGCCTGTCACAAAGTTAAATACCGGCAGTTCGATGCGTTCTCCACGAAGAAGTGCCAGCATATCTTCGTTGAATTTCTCCACGTCCAGTGCTTCCAGGCATTCATAATTTCTCTCACCGTATTCATCCAGCGGTGTATCTTCTCTGTTTTTGAAATAGTTGTCTACAGCGATCGGATGCGGCTTCATGCCATGTGCTGTGAGCTGGATTGACAGCCGATGCGAAAAACTGGTCTTTCCTGATGAAGACGGGCCTGCGATCATGATGAATTTTCTGCTTCCATCTGCTACGATCTGCTCTGCGATCCTGGAAATCCTGGCCTCCTGAAGTGCTTCCTGGACCAGAAGGATATTTCCCACCCCTTCTCTGGTGATCCGGTCATTCAGATCACCGACATAGGAGATATCCATCTTTTCTGCCCATTCCTGGGATTCCTTCTGTACCTTAAATATTTTTTCATCCGGGGCAAACGGCGGGATTGTAAATGGATCACTGCGCTCCGGCAGCTCTAACACAAAGCCCTCATCATAAAGCTTCAGGTCAAAATATTTCACATATCCTGTATGATCTGCCATATATCCATAGAAATAATCTTCATAGTTTTCGATATTATAGATATTTACCCTGGAAACACGGCGGTAACGGAAGAGTTTTTCCTTATCATACATATGATGCTGATGAAACAATGCAATCGCGTCAGCTGTACTGACAGATTTCTTGCCGATCGGCAGGCATGCATCCGCGATTCTGTGCATCTCTTCTCTTATCTGATCCAGAAATCCCTGATTCAGACCCGGGAATCCGTTTATTGTAAAATAATATCCTGATCCGACAGAATAATGGATTTCCACCTTCTCCACAGTTTCCTTACCTGCCACATCATAAATCGCCTTAAGGAGCACCAGGCAGGCACTTCTTTTGTAGGTGGAAAATCCTATATGATCTCTGATCGTCACAAATCTCACAGTACAGTCACGCTTTACCTTCTTGTGAAGCTCCCGGAGCCTTCCGTCTGCTGTAACCAGTATGATCGGAAACTCTGTATCTTTCTGATATTCATCGACAATATCCCTGTAGGAAGTCCCACAGGGATATTCTTTTGTTTCACCATTGACAGTTACTTTTGCCATTTTTTGTTCCATAACAAACCCTCCCGTTTACCCTTGATGTCACAATGTTATATACGGGCTTTTTATTTTTGCACATGAAATCTGAAGCTTCGGAAATTTCTGACTCAGTTTTTTCTTCATGGCCTCCATAAAAATATATTCTGTTCCATAATGTCCGGCATCTATGATCGGAAGACCGGCAGCTACGGCATCAATTCCCGTATGATGATCAATATCACCGGTAACGTACACCTGCGCTCCCTTTGCCAGTGCATCCGGGATCATACTCTTGCCGCTTCCCGTACAGACTGCCGCCTTCTGCACCAGACGATCCGGATCACCGTAAACTCTGACATCATGAAGTGCAAGAGCCTTTTTGACAAAGTCTCCGCACTCTCTCAGCGTCATCTGCTCCGGAAGCATTCCGACACGGCCAAATCCCTCACAGCCGTCCTTTGTCTCCTCTGTCACAGAAAGGACTTCTCTGTCCGTAAGCTTCAGATAATCCGCGCTCAGTTCAGCCATACCAAGTACATCATAGTTGGTGTGCATGGCATAATAGGAAATATTATTCCTGATCAGACGCATAATTTTTCTTCCGGACGAGTCATAATTATTAATCCTCTTGATTCCGCCAAAGATCATCGGATGATGCGTGATGATCATATCTGCACCTTCCTGCACTGCCTCCTCAAGCGTTTCCTCTGTCAGGTCCAATGCGAGAAAGACATGAAAAACACCCTCCTCATCATCTCCGACCAGAAGTCCGACGTTGTCCCAGTTCTCTGCCGCCTCTGCCGGATATTCATGATCCAGCCATGCTGTCAGTTCCTTAACTTTCATAATGATTCAGGGCAGCCAGGATAAGCTGCCTCTCCTCCTCGATTTCTTTTTTGCGTTTAACCGCACTCTCTCCAGTGGCTTCTTTCAGTCTTTCCAGAATCTCTTCGTGGATCCTTAATTCCCGCTCCAGATATTTCTTAAGAACCGGATGTCTCTTCTCCAGAAGGAATCTGCCAAACATCTCTTCCTGTATACTCCACGGCAAGGTCTGCTCTTCTGTTTTTCGATCCACCTTGAGGATCGGGTAAAACTTGCCGTCCTCAAGGATCATTTCTTCTTCTGTAATGCGAAATCCGTTTTCAAGAAGGAAATGTCGAAAATGCGGAATATCCGACTGTGGCTGAAGGATCATCTCCTGAAAATCTTCCCAGACACTTCTGCCATCCGCGAGAATGCGCTCCATCAAAGGTCCTCCCATTCCCGCGATAACCAGAGTATCTCCCTCTCCATGTCCGATATCAGCCAGTCCGTCACAGCGTCTGGTTTCTATGTAAGAACCCAAGCCATACTGTTCAATATGTGCTCTCGCTCTGGATAATGGTCCTTCTGCAACATCTGTTGCAATCGCTCCCGGGATCCTGCCCTGAAGCTTCAGGTATACCGGCAGATATCCATGATCGCAGCCCACATCCACCAGTCGGTTTCCCTCTGTCACCATATCGGCGATCGCACAAAGCCTCCTGGATATCTGTACTGAAGCACCCATCAGTCCAGATAATCCTTCAGCTTGCGGCTGCGGCTCGGATGACGCAGCTTGCGCAGTGCCTTCGCCTCGATCTGACGGATACGCTCTCTGGTGACGTTGAATTCCTTACCGACCTCTTCAAGAGTACGTGCACGTCCGTCATCCAGTCCGAAACGAAGTCTTAAGACTTTCTGTTCTCTCTCTGTCAGTGTTCCAAGCACTTCGATCAGCTGCTCCTTGAGCAGGGTAAATGCTGCCGCATCTGCCGGTACCGGAACATTGTCGTCCTGGATAAAGTCTCCAAGATGGCTGTCCTCCTCCTCACCGATCGGAGTTTCCAGAGATACTGGTTCCTGAGAGATCTTGAGGATCTCACGGACTCTCTCTACATTCATATCCATCTCTTCTGCAATTTCTTCCGGAGTAGGTTCACGGCCTAACTCCTGCAGTAACTGACGGGAAACACGGATCAGTTTGTTGATGGTTTCTACCATATGCACCGGAATACGGATAGTTCTGGCCTGGTCCGCGATCGCTCTTGTGATCGCCTGACGGATCCACCAGGTTGCATAGGTACTGAATTTATATCCTTTACGGTAGTCAAATTTCTCAACTGCCTTGATAAGTCCGAGGTTTCCTTCCTGGATCAGATCCAGAAACAGCATTCCGCGTCCCACATAACGCTTCGCAATGCTGACTACCAGACGAAGGTTGGCTTCTGCCAGACGTTTCTTGGCTTCCTCATCGCCCTGCTCCATACGCTTCGCAAGCTCGATCTCCTCGTCTGCTGTAAGAAGGCTGACTTTACCGATCTCCTTGAGATACATACGGACCGGATCCTCAATGCTGACACCTTCCGGCACTGAGAGATCGATCTTATCGAGCTCGATCTCTTCCTCATCATCGAGCTTATCCAGATCTGCATCATCGTCCAGCATCAGGCTATCGTCATTCCCTGAAATACGGAGAACATCTACTCCGCTGGCTTCCAGGAAATCGTATACCTTCTCCATCTGTTCAACTTCCAGGGGCTGATCTTTGAAGAAATCACTGATCTCCTGGTATTCCAGTACATTTTTTTTCTTTTTTGCAAGCTCCAGAAGTTCAACCAGTTTCTCGCTGAATTTACCCATATTCATTTCCATAGGTGCTCATTCCTCCATATAGTGTTTATATTTTATCCTTATTCAAAAGAAATATGCAGTTCCCGGCGTTTTCGGCCGAGTTCCTCTAATTCTTTTTTTGCTTTGATGATCTCCTGCAGTCCCGCGATATCCGCAGGATTCCAGTTCCGGTTTTTTTCTGCAAGGCTCTCTGTCTTGATCCGAAGAAGCGTATCGGCAAATGCCTGATCCTGCTCCTTTGGCGTCTCAAGATGGATCGTCGCATTAAACAACGAGGCAACCTCTCTCTGCTGTTCACTGTCCGTAAAGCTGTTCAGAAGTCTGGCGGGATTTACATCTCCCTCCTCCCTCTGTGCAAACAGCATGCCTGCGACTTCCCGATACAGAGGGACCACAAAATCCTCCGGTGTCAGATACTGTGCCACCTTATCAAAAATCTTCGGATAGGTGACGATCCAGGTCAACATCAGTTTCTGCGCCTGTTCAGATGCATTTTCTTTCTTTTTCTTAGCGGTATTATCCTGGCTTTTCTTGGGCTGCACGCGGTATTCTGCCGGTGTCCCCTTAAGTGCCAGTGTGTTGACTCTCTTCTTTAAATCCTCGGTACTGATCCCGTACTGTCCCCGGTATTTCCTGACAACAGCCTCGATATAGAGATTCCGCTCCAGTTCATCCTTCAGTTCCAGGATCATCTCCGCACAGCGTTCAAAAAAGCGGTTCTGCCCCTGCGGTTCCTCCATCTGGAACTCACTCTCTGCCACACTGACCCGGAACATAAAGCTGTCAGATGCCTGCTTAAGCCGTTCTTCAAAAGCCTCCGCCCCAAGATTCTTGATGAATTCATCCGGATCTTTATATGGGCGCAGATTCACGACCCTGGAATTCAGCCCCGCTTCCCGAAGAATCGGGATCGCACGAAGTGCCGCACGGACACCGGCTTCATCACTGTCATAAAGAAGCAGCACCTCCTGCGTGTAACGCTTCAGAAGGCTTGCATGTCCCGAGGTAAGCGCTGTTCCAAGAGAAGCAACGGCATTTGTGAATCCTGCCTGGTGCATGGAGATCACATCCATATATCCCTCACAGAGGATCAGGTACTTCTGCCTGGTTGTCCTTGCTACATTCAGTCCATACAGGTTTCTGCTCTTGTCAAAAATCTTAGTTTCCGGAGAGTTCAGATACTTCGGTTTGCCATCTCCCATGACACGGCCGCCAAAACCGATCACACGGTTATTGACATCCATGATCGGAAAGATCACACGGTTCCAGAACTTATCATACATTCCATGGCGTTCATCTGCATTGAACAGACCCGATTCCCGAAGCCGGTCATCGCTGTATCCTCTGGATTTGAGGAACTGATACAGGCCACCGCCAAATTTATCTGAATACCCGAGTCCAAACTTACGTAAGGTCTCCTCGGTGAGACCGCGGCCGGTAAGATACTGGTATCCCTGCTCCCCCTTTTCTGTGCGGAGCTGATAATAAAAATACTGCGCAGCCTGCTTATTGATCTCCAGAAGTTCCGTCCTCTCCTGTACCTTCTCTCTCACTTCTCTGGAATATTCGATCTTTGGAAGTTCTACTCCTGCCCTGTCAGCCAGATGCTTCAGTGCCTCTCCAAATGTATAATTCTCATATTCCATAATAAAATTAAAAACATTTCCGCCGGCTCCGCAGCCAAAGCAATAATACATCTGCTTTCCCGGCGTCACGGAAAACGAAGGTGTTTTCTCATTATGAAAGGGACACAGTCCGAAATAAGAACTTCCCTTCCGTGTTAGTTTCACATATTGGGATACCACATCTACAATATCATTCTTCTGACGTACTTCTTCAATGATATCGTCGGAATAACGCATTGCCCATCCTCCTCTGCTGCTTAATAGCCCTCCCAGGACTTCGGTATGTATATCTGCCGGAACTTCTCCATAGAATACTGATCTGTCATACCTGACAGGTAATCACAGACCGCCTGGGATACAGGTTCTCCTCTCTTTATGAGCTCCTGATATTCTCTGGACATCTGTTCCGGATTATCAATATAATATTCGTATAATTTCGTGAGCATTCTGATTGCTTTCTGCTCTTCTTTCTTTGCCTCCGGATGCATATATACATTCTGGAACATAAGCGACCGAAGATTCATCAATGCCTCAAAGATCTCTCCCGACATCTCTATATGATCCCTGCCAAGACTGTTCTCAATAATATCGTGCACGAATGTATTCAAGCGTTCTCTTGTCGTATAGCCAAGAAGTATCCGAAGCGTGACCGGTATATCGTCCTCGGTCAGGATGCCTGCTCTCTGGGCATCATCCATATCATGATGAATATAAGCGATCTTGTCTGAAAAACGAACGATCTGTCCCTCCAGAGTCGCAGGTTTCCCGCTGAGACGGTGGTTCAGAATTCCATCCCGCACTTCCCACGTAAGATTCAGTCCTTCTCCGTTCTTCTCCAGAACCTGTACAACCCGGATGCTCTGCCGGTAATGGGCAAAACCTCCCGGATGGATCTCATTTAATGCATGCTCACCGGCATGGCCAAACGGCGTATGCCCAAGATCATGTCCAAGTGCGATTGCCTCAACCAGATCCTCATTCAGCCGGAGAGCCTTGGCGATCGTCCGGGCAATCTGTGATACCTCAAGAGTATGCGTAAGACGATTCCTGTAATGGTCACCATGCGGTGCAAGAAACACCTGCGTCTTATCCTTGAGTCTGCGAAATGCCTTGCTGTGAAGAATCCTGTCACGGTCTCTCTGATAAACAGTCCTGACATCACACTCTTCTTCTGCACGTTCTCTCCCTCTGGAATGAGCACTGTGTGCCGCATACGGATTCAAAAGTTCCAGTTCCTGCTGTTCCATCTTCTCTCTGATATTCATAAGCATATCCTCTACCGTACAAATGGTTCACAGTAACGACAAAATTCCTTATATTAATATATTCTACATAATGTTTCAAATTCCTCTTTTTTTCAAAAAAATTTCTTTTTTATCTCGCAGATGTCTTTCTCATACATCTGAGTGTATCCTCGCAGGGCATTCCTGCGTTATAGAAAGCACTCTGTAATAACGCAAAAAAACTCCTGATGTAACAGGAGTTCTCTCATGCGGAAGATGGGACTTGAACCCACACGAGCGCAATGCTCACAAGATCCTTAGTCTTGCTCGTCTGCCAGTTCCGACACTTCCGCATATCGCATTTCTCCGGGAATTCTTTATTCTCTTCCCTCGCGACAAATGTTAGTATAACAAAAGGTAATGTAAAAGTCAATACCTTTCATGCGGAAGATGGGACTTGAACCCACACAAGCGCAATGCTTACAAGATCCTTAGTCTTGCTCGTCTGCCAGTTCCGACACTTCCGCATATCGCATTTCTCCGGGAATTCTTTATTCTCTTCCCTCGCGATAGATATTAGTATAACAAAAGGTAGTACATAAGTCAATACCTTTCATGCGGAAGATGGGACTTGAACCCACACAAGCGCAATGCTTACAAGATCCTTAGTCTTGCTCGTCTGCCAGTTCCGACACTTCCGCATATCGCATTTCCTCGGGAATTCTTTGCTCTCTTCCCTCGCGACAAGTAGTAGAATACCAGAAGCCATTCACAAAGTCAAGCATTTTTTGAAATTTTTTCATTTTTTTATAAATTTAATTCAATTCGCAAATACCACCAGCCATATCGTTGACTGATGGTATTGCTGTTTCCTAGCTTAATTCCGCAATTCTGCTGACCGCAACATAGATCTCCTGAATCTTATACCAGGTGGAATAATCCGTGATCCCTGTTTCCGAAAGACCGAATATATTCTGGAATTTACGGACTGCAGCTTTTGTCTGTTCTCCATAAATCCCATCTACACCCACCTTCGGAATCGCTGGATACGCCTCTGCGATCACATTCAGCTGTTCCTGAATCTGCCGGACTTTATTTCCCGTTGCGCCAATATTAAGATCATATCCGGGCCAGGACAGGGGAATTCCCGATATCCCCTCTGCGACGTTGATATAGATATCGTTTCCATAAAAGTACCTGAGGATCTCAATCGGTGAATATCCTCTGTCTCCTAACGACTTACTGCCCCACTGTGTCATCCAGCCCCGGTCCCTGCACTGCACCTGACGTCCGTCACAGTACTGCGTCAGGATCGGCTGCCGCACATCCGGCCTGGACAGATAATTCTCAAAAAGCTCATCCACGATCCTCGAAATGCTGTCAAATATATTTCTCCCGCGTATCCACTTATGATCATAGGCCGTGGAAGAAGTGATCGTAAAATCTTTGCCTTTATTCCGGTACCATTCTGTATAAACCCTGTTCAGTGTAAAGGACATGATCGCCAGTACATTCGCCCGTATCGTATCGTCCGGCCAGGTCGCATAAATCTCACTGCTTGCTACATTTTTGATATAATCTTTATAACGCACATAGTAATCCTGTGCTGTAGTGTCGTTCACCGGCCCATCATGTACAACAACATATTCCGGGATCACAACCCGGCTCAAAACAATCTCTCCGCTCTCTCCTACCGGCTTTACCTCCGCCTCTTCTATCTTGGGTGGATATTCTCCCCACAGAGTATGAGGCCCGATCACCAGCCGCTCAAACGAAGCATTTGCCTGAAATGCAATTCTTACCGGCTGCTCTGCCCTGACCGATGGAAGAACCTGTATACCTGCAATTTCCGAGTTTTCAAAACCTTCCGCCTCTACCTGAACCGTGTACTCTGCATATGGCTGCTGCTCCGACGGTTTCATACTATACTCCAGAGGCGGTGTCTTCACATCCAGGACTGGTGTCTGCCCGGACGAATCTGTCCTGACCTCCTCAATCGTCTGACCACTCTCCCCGGTATACGATATTTTCACCAGTGCATTCTCCACCGGCCGCGTCCCATCCGCCGTCATCACAGTTACCTTAAGCCCGCCCCGATCAACATTCTCCTGCTGTGCCTGGATATCTCTATAAGATCTCATTCATTTCTCCTGCCCAAAACCTCTCAGGATAGTTTATGCCTTTTTCCTTTAATATAACACTCAAACGGTCGAGTAGATACATCCGTTACCGAATGTATCCCTCACAGAATTCCGGACGTGCGGCTTTTCCGCATCCGGCTCTTTACGAAACGCATTATTCAACAATTATCCGTAAATACTGACATATATTTTCGGCCTCGCTAAAGGATAGGCTGTATCAATCATTTCAAGAAACCCTGACCATGTATAGCTCTTTTTCTGACTTCTTTTATTAAGCCAGTAATGAAGACTTCTAATGACTTGGTATCTAAAAGCAGACAGACTCCGCCCATTATCAGTAATGCCGTAGTAATGATAATAACCAACAAGTATCTGATTCAGCTTAGATATAATGTCTTTCAGTTTATTCGCTCTCATTGACCGAATTTTCTGACGAACTTCTTTGCACTTTTTATTAAATTTTATTCTGCTGGTTTTCCTCTTCACTCTGAATTTCCCATTCTTATTACAAGAACAGTAATGCGTAAAGCCAAGGAATGTGAAAGTTTCTGGCTTGTGTCCATTTCTCTCACAGTTTTCTTTTGCAAACCGTCCAAACTGTATCAGTCTGCTTTTATCTTCCTGTAGGCTCAATCCAAAGTGTCTCATTCTACGTTTAAGTAGTTCATAGAACATTACGGCATCTTCTTTGTATTGAAAGCATACAACAAAGTCATCCGCATATACTACCAGACCACTATATCCTTTAAGTTTAGGGACAATTATCTCTTTGTACCACCATACCAGTACATAATGCATATATATGCATGATATTATTGGTGAACAGACTGAGCCTTGTCCTGATCCTTCTTCCGTCGCCTCATATTGAAAGTTTTCCATCACTCCTGATTTTAATATTCTTTTCAGGAGTCTGGCAATATTAGGATCTTTGATCTTTGATTCTACGAACTTCATTATCCATTTATGGTCAAGATGATTGAAGAACGATTTGATATCTGCATCTAATATATAACTACTCTTTTCCCTTTCAATCATATAGTTAAGTTTTCTCAAAGCCATGTGACATCCTCTGTTAGGACGAAAACCCATCATCTCATCATAAAAGCATGGTTCAAATACTGCTTCCAGTATTCGTTTCAGTGCTTCCTGCACCAGTTTGTCTTCATAACAATAGATGCTAAGAGGCCTTGTTTTCCCATTATCCTTTGGAATTTCTATTCTTCTTGCTGGTTTCGGCTTATATGCCTTTTTCCTCAGTCTGTCCACAAGGTTTTCTATATTTTTATCAAGGTTCTTATCGTAGTCCTTCTTTGTTATCCCATCAATTCCAACTGCTTTATTTCCATCCATCTTATTATGACATTCTTTCAGCAGTGATGTTGAAATCAGGTGTCCTATGGATGTAAAGACCATATCTGGATTTTCTCTGGATAATTGTGATATTCTCTCCAATTTTGTTTCCATTATTGTCCCTATCTCTGAGTATAGATAATGTTTCCTTTTCGATATAGTTCCGCAGGCCTGAACTATGAGGAATAGTTCATTCTCGACTTCCCTCCAGCACTTATCTTGTTCATGCTTTCACTGGTACTATTCGGGCCTCCGACTACCTGTACGTCATCTGACATCCTTATTTATTTGTTTGCCATACCATATCTATACGCATTATTTATGGAACGTACAGGTTCTCTCCAGTTGATGCAGCATCATTGTGTAACATGAATAGCTCTACGACACCGCAGCAGAGTACGAAATCTTGCCATAACGATAAACTTACCTATAGCCTTCTGCTATGTCAACAGCATCGGCCTGCTGGTTTAGGGTCTTTCGATGCTCAATCACTATCCCTATTACCTATCTTCCTACGCTTAACCTTCCCGATTGCTCTGGCTGGCTCAAGGTCGTTACCGGCGGTGTGGCTAATACCTTACCGGATGGGATTTCCACCCATTAAATGCTTCACCCTTAGCTGGACGCACTGACATGCTCCCACCACTTAAATCTCTGATTTTGAAGTGGGGGCTTCTTGCTCAA